>JASHVY010000291.1 GCA_030044345.1 Acetobacteraceae bacterium
GCAGTTCACCGGCATCGGCTCGATGATGACGGTGCATTTCACGTCCGCGCCGATCCGCGCGCCCGAGGATTGGGCGAAGGCCGATCCGCGCCTCAAGGAGCTTTTCTTCTTCGATTTCCTGGCCGCCGGTTTCTGGATCGCGCGGCGCGGGATGATCAATCTTTCGCTGATGACCGGAGAGGCGGAGTGCGCGCGTCTTGCCGAAGCGGTCGAGGAGTTCCTTCAGGCCCGCCGCCCGTTGCTGGCCGCCGCCGCGATCGGCGGATGAGCACTCGTTTGTGATCGTTGATCGGCGAGCGGCGGCGTCAAGCGACGTTTTCGATGATTTCGCGCTTTTTGAAGTCCACATGAATGACTTCATGCGGCCGGGAAAGATCGGGAAGAGCCCAGCAGGAGAGCCACCACTCCAGGGGCAGAGTGAAGGACTGCCATAATCCGAGATACCACCATAACATGCCAAGAGACTCCGGGCGTCTGAGTTCCCTCCGCCCCCGCGTTTCCCCGCCGGCCTTCAACCGAAAATGAATTGCTGCCCGGTTTGTCTTTTCCAGGCGGATTTTGCGGTTTTTCTGGGGAGAATTCGGAAGATCGGGGTCCGGACGCCGCCCTTCCGAGCTTCGCCCAATCGTCATAGAATTGTCGTTACATTGTAACACGTCAAGGTTACGTGGCGCGCGGTCTCTGAACGGAAAGGCCGAACTCCATGAAACGCCGCTCTCTGCTCGCGGGTACTGCCGCGCTCGCCCTCACTCGCCCTGCTTTCGCCGCCACGCCGACCAAGGTGGTCTTTTGGCATTCGATGAACGGACCGCTCGGGGATGAGCTCGACACGCTGATCGCACGGTTCAATGCCTTGCAGAGCGCCTATGAGGTCGTCGGGATCTTCAAGGGCGGCTATGCGGAGGCGTTGACCGCCGCCATCGCCGCCTGGCGCGCCGGCCAGGCGCCGCACATCGTGCAGGTTTTCGAGGTCGGCACCGGCTCGATGATCGCCGCGGGTCCGGCGGTGAAGCAACTTTGGCAGCTCGTGCAGGAGACCGGAGCGCCGATCAAGCCTGAAAGCTACATCGCCTCCGTGCGCGGCTATTACAGCCTTGCCGACGGGCGGATGGCTTCGATGCCCTTCAACTCCTCGACCGCGGTGATGTGGTACAATCAGGACGCTTTCGAGAAGGCGGGGCTCGATCCGGCGAAGCCGCCGGCGACCTGGCCTGAGCTCGTCCAGGCGGCCGAGGTGCTGCACGCCAGGAAGGTCACGGACTATGCGGTCACCACCTCCTGGCCGACCTGGATCCATTTCGAGCAGTTCGCCGCCATCCACAACCTGCCCTATGCGACCGAGGCGGACGGGTTCAAGGGGCTGAACGCGGAACTGCTCGTCGATGCCGCGCCCTTCGTGAACAATCTTCAGCGGCTGCTCGACATGGCGAAGGCGGGCAGCTTCAAATATGCCGGCCGCGACAGTCTTCCCGATCCGATCTTCTATTCCGGCCAGGCCGCCATCACCTTCAATTCCTCCTCGAGCCGCGGCGCGCTCGTCAAATCGGCGAAGTTCCGTTTCGCCGACGCCTATCTTCCCTATGATCCACAGGTGATCGCGAAGCCGATCAACTCGATCATCGGCGGGGCCAGCCTCTGGACGATGACGGCGCCGCACCGCACGGCGGAGGAATATAAAGGGGTCGCGGCCTTTTTCGCCTTCCTCGGCCAGCCGGCGCAGGATGCCGAATGGGCGTCCATCACCGGCTATGTGCCGGTCACCTTCGGGGGCTCGGATCTGATGAAGCAGCAGGGCTATTTCGAGAAGAATGTCGGCGCGGACCTGCCGATCCTGCAGCTCGAACGGCTGCCGGTGACGGAGAATTCCCGCGGCATCCGGCTCGGCAACATGCCCGAGATCCGCGTCATCATCGAAGAGGAGTGGGAAAAGGCGCTCGGCGGGCAGCAGGATGCGAAGACCGCGCTCGCGAACGCGGTTTCGCGCGGCAATGCGGTGCTGCGCAGCTTCCAGCGCTCGGTCGGCGGGTAGCCGTTTCCTCACCGGCAGCGGAGCGACATGGAGCGGCGCACGATCTTCGGCGGCTGGCTGTTGCCGGCGGCGCTCGTGCTGCCGCAGCTCCTGGTGACGGTCCTCTTCTTCCTGCTGCCGGCGGGGGAGGCGATCTATCAGAGCTTCACCGCGACCGACGCCTTCGGGCTGCATACGCGCTTCGTGGGGTGGGCGAATTTTTCCGCGATCTTCGCGGACCCCACCTATCTCGCCACGCTTGCCCGCACCGGAATTTTCTGCGCGCTGGTGACGTTGCTGGCGCTCGCCCTTGCTCTTCTGCTCGCGGTCTTCGCCGATCGCGAGATAAGCGGTCGCGCGATCTATCGCACGCTGCTGATCTGGCCCTATGCCGTCGCGCCGGCCGTCTCGGCCGTGCTCTGGGTCTTCGTGATGCACCCGGAAGTCGGCATCATCGGGCGGCTGCTCAACCGCGCGGGGCTGCATTGGGATTATACGCTCAATCCCATCCAGGCGATGGGCCTCGTCATCGTCGCCAGCGCCTGGACGCAGGTGAGCTACAACTTCGTCTTCTTCCTCGCCGGCCTGCAATCGATCCCCCGCGCGGTGATCGAGGCGGCGCGGATGGACGGGGCGCGCGGCTTCCGCCGCTTCCGCACCATCGTCCTGCCACTGCTCATGCCCACCACCTTCTTCCTCCTCATCGTCAACCTCGTCTATGCCGCCTTCGAAACTTTCGGCACGATCATGGCGCTGACGCGCGGCGGCCCCGGCCAGTCGACCGAA
>JASHVY010000292.1 GCA_030044345.1 Acetobacteraceae bacterium
GGCGATGGTGGCGAGCGCCCCGACATTCATCAAAAGCTCGCCGTCACCCGTGACGACGAGCACTTTCCGCTCCGGCTGGGCGAGAGCAAGCCCGAGCCCGAGCATGGTGGCCCCGCCCATGGCACCCGCCATCGCGTAGGTGTGGGAGCCATCTTCCGTCAGGGCGGCGATGTCCTTCGCCGCCCCGGCGAGCCCGGCGACGATCAAGAAATCCTCGTGCCGGCCGATCAGCGCCGGCACCGCTTTCCGCCGGTCAAGCACGAACCTGGGCGCGACCGCAGCGGTCCCCTTCGCCTCCATTACCGATCCCCCGTTCTGCTCATCGTCTGCCCATTCGTGTCCTGCCGTCGCGATCGAAAATCAGAAGGGCGAGTGCCCGAGATTGATCGTGTTCGGGCTGGTGAGCGCGCCGCCGAGCGCGCCGACCGCACCGCCGATCAATGCGCCGGTCGCCGGACTGCCGCCGGTGGCCGCCCCGATGATGGCACCCGACCCGGCGCCGATCGCCCCGCCCGAAAGGGCACGCGAACCCGGGGAGTAGCCACACCCCGCGAGGCCGAAAGCCAGGCTCGCGAGGACCGCCAACGTCAGGACCTTGCGCTGCATCACATCGTCTCCTTGGAGCTTGCTCCATCGGTTGTGAGGCAACTCAAGCAATCGTGATGTGGCGACAATCCGGCGCCATTACGGCGCTTTCCATGACCTTTCCTATCCGCTCGTGCTCACTCAGAACTTCTTGGCTCCGATCAGTTTCTGCGTCAGCAGCACGGCCACCGCCTCGCCGGATTGGAACACCATCGTCAGCGCCGCGCTGACCGTCGGTACCACGTCCTCCGGCCGCTCCGCACGCAGGCAGATCACACCCATCGCTTCGAGCACTTTCTGCACGGCCTGGCCCATCGGGAACTGCCACGGATTCCCTTCGCCGAAATCTCCCCGCATGCTGATGAGGGTGAGGAAAGGGAAGAGCCCGCCTTTGACCAGCGAGAGCATGTTGATGCAGTTGCCGACCCCGCTGCTCTGCATCAGCAGCACCCCGCGCGCGCCGCCGAGATCCGCGCCGGCGAGCAGCGCGACCCCTTCCTCCTCGGTGGTGAGCGCCACCGAATAGGCGCCCGGATCGGCGAGAGAGCGATCGATCAGCACCTGATGGCCGGCGTCCGGCACATAAGCGAACTGCGCCACATCGTGCGCGCGCAGAAGATCATAGAGCTGATCCTGCCAGCGCGGTTTTTCGAGTCTCGCCTCGGCCAATGCTTCCACGCCCAATTCTCCCTTGCCCGGCCGGGCGATCTATCACGCACGCAACATTCTGACGAGGTTGCGTGGCTGGGCGGCTAGGCCCGGTTCGTCGCCGCTCTCCGCTCGATCCGGTCGTCGAGCGGCGCAAGGGGCGAAAACCCGCGCCGTTCGGCCACCCAGCCAAGCATCAATTCGGCCAGGGCCGGATTGCGCGCGAGGATCGGCCCATGGACATAGGTCCCGATCGTCCGGTGCAGGATCACGCCTTCCTGCGCCGTTCCGTCCTCTCCATTGCCGTTCCCCCAGAGCACGCGCCCGAGCGGCGCGCCGCCATCCAGGAGCGCGCTGTGCCCGCCATGATTCTCGAATCCGATGAGCGGCTCGGGCACCAGCTTGCTCTCGACCCCGATCCGCCCGACCAGCCGCGGCGTGCCGCGCCGCGTGGTGAAGGGCAGCAGGCCGAGGCCGGCCACCTCCGCGCCTTCGAGCGGCAGGGACTCGCCATAGAGCTGCAACCCGCCGCACACCAGCAGCCCCGGCACGCCATCCTCCATCATCGCCTTGAGCTCGGCGCGCATCGTTTTCAGCGCTTCGAGCGCCAGGGCCTGGCCGCGATCCTCCCCACCGCCGAGCAGGATGATGTCGGTGTTCGCGGGCAAGGCATCGCCCGGGACGAGGCGGATGATCTCGGCCGCGATCCCTCGCCAGGCGAGCCGCCGCGCCAGCACCACCGCATTGCCGCTATCGGCGTAGGTGCCGAGCTGGTCGGGGAAGAGAAGGGCGATCCGCACCGTTTGGGTGCTCGCCCGCAGCATCTCGCGCGGCGGCAGGATCGCATCCGGCGCGCTTGCCGTCTCCATTGTCACGGGCGCCCGGATCAGCCCGAGCGCGGTCGGCAGGGCCGTATAGGTCGCGACCACCGCAAGCCGCCCGCCTTCCGGCGTCGCCGCCAAGGCGGCGCGGAACGCATCCGCCTCGCGCGCGAACACTTCGGCCTCCTCCATCTGCGGCTCGTATCGCAGGCGGATCAGCATCTCGAGCGCGCGCTCTCCGCTCGTGATCGCCCGCCGCACCGGGCCGAGATTGATGTCCCAGAGCCAGGACACATCCCGCCCATCGGCGATCCGGTTGTTGACGAGGAAGAGATGCGTCTCGGCCGCGTGCTGGGCGAGATTCCAGCTCACGCTCGCCGGGTTCTTGCCCAGCAGCACCGTCACCTGCCGCCCGGCAATCGTCACGCTCGATCCGCGCCCGGGCACCGGCGGCGGCCAGGATTTCGGCTCCACCTCCACCCCGAGCGCCCGCACCGCCGCAATCCCGGCAAGCGCGCTATAGGGGTGAAGAGACTCGGGCAGCTTCGGCAGACGCCGCCCATCGACGATGAATGCGTCCTTCTTCGCCTCGGCCCGCACATCCGCCTCCGGGGCGGAGAATCCGCAGGCGGGGCAGTGATATTCGCCGAGCTGGGCGTAATAGCGCGCGCTATAGGAAAGGAGCGCGCCGCAGCGCGGGCAGTCCATCCCGTCCGCCGGCACGTCCAGGGGCGGATG
>JASHVY010000034.1 GCA_030044345.1 Acetobacteraceae bacterium
TAAATCTCTTTTGGCATGAATTTTGATCCCTTCTTATAAAATCGATCGAGAGAGATCCCGTAGTTCATTGCGATCTGCTGTTCGGCGCGCTGCCGTTTGCGGCGGATGGCTACTTCGCGAAGCTTGCTGATATATTGGCCGATACGTGGTTCAAAATCGTCTTTAGACTTCGTGATCCCATTAAAATCCTTGATCACGTCATGAAGGTCAAAGCAAAACTCATCCGCCGCACCGAGTTCGCCGCTGATCATGATCGTGGCGTTGGGATAATGCCGCAGCTTGTAGTAATCTTCCCACGCGATCCATGTGCCGGTGACCTGCCAGTCAGCGCAGGTGACAATAGCCGATTGACCTTCATGGCGGCATGCAGCGGCGATGCACAGGGTCATGCCGCTACCTTCTTGGAGAGCATCGGGTCAGGCAACATTGAGCAGCACTTTCAATCGCGCAGGAAGGACGCCCGGTGCGGAAACCTGCGCGCAGCTTAGCTGCCATACGGTCAGGTATTCTTCCAGCGGAATGCCGCATCGCCCTGGCCAGCGGTTCAGCGCCCCCATGTCCTCGATGCAGTGTTTGTCCCGCGCGAACTCCGCCAATATCGCAACGATCGCCGGCCCCTGGTTTTTGTTGAGGCCATGATCACCATCAAGCACGGACCGGTTTGCATGGAACCAGGCGGCGAGATCGGTCACAGGCTCCCCGTCCGGTCCTTTGCTGTAAGCCATGATGAGATTCTGCCGGTATTCTCGAATCGCATTCGCATAGCCGGCATTGTGTGGAAATGGCGGATCCTGCTCCCAGCTATCGGCAAGCAGCCCAAGGCCACGAATTGAAAAGGCTTCGACCATCGATTCCTCGAGCCAGCGGCACGGCGGCTTGAGCTCGGCTTCCCATACCCAGCTATTGCAGAGCACATGCCCGAGTTCATGCCCGAACTGATAAGCGAGCTGAATCCAGTGAAGCGCCGCGAAATCCACAACGACCCAGGCGAGATCGGGATTTTGCTGGTGAAGCCAGACATGCGGCGGCCCCGAATGCTGCTCATCCACCCGAAGCTCACGCGGCTGCTCGTCGGAGACGAGCCGGATCCCCTTGAGACAGACGTCCCGCACCCGCGAGATGACGACAAAAGCGTCCCCAGGGTCCCAACCTGCCCATCGCCCCCCGAGTTCCAGGGGGTCCTTGAGAAGGTCGGGCTGCGGCGGGGGAGTCTCTGCCTCGGTCTCCATGATCAGCCGGGGGGCGGAGAGGAAGAAGCCGCCCAACAGCGTAATGAACGTTGAACGTTGCATCCCAGCACGCGTTCACCAAATCATCGGTGCCGCCGGAAGACTATGATTGCAGCTACCCAAAGTCCAGCATCGAGCGCGATGGTTTTGACCCGGCGCCGGCAAGCCGGCCGGCTTGTGCTCGGAGCTGTCCCGGCCACCCCGGACTGCCCGTCAGCAATGCCCGGTCGGCGCGGGGCCCCGGTGTGCTTCCCTGCAAGCGCAGCATCGGGCCATCGGTGGGAATCGTTGCGGTCAGTGCCCTGTCGTGATCGGCCGGACACTCGTCATGTGCGGCTAAAGTGTAACGCAATGTATTCCATATCCTAGATTACGTAATGATTTCGGATTCTGAAACGGAATGGAACCCGCTCCGTCTGGCGGATGGCTCATCTCAGGCGGCGCAGGGTGCGTGGTGGCGGCTTTTGAGGGAGCGCCCGCGGGCACCCGGCTCGATTTCGGAATGGACAACAGGGCGCTGAAATGGCGAGAACATCGAAGGGCTGGGTACCCGCGAGGCCCGAGCTACCTGCGCCTAACACGCTGTAAAGGCTCTATTCGGATGCCATGTTCGCGCAGGCGATGAGCGCCGCGCGCACCTCGCCGGGATCGACGGTTCCGATCCATGCCTCGCAATCAGCCACGCCATAGGACATGAGCAGGCGCCTGCCGTCGGGGTGCCACGCAAGCCCCGCGGCAAACTCCACTCCTTTCCTGTGGAAATAGAAGGGGCGGCTGACAGCCCCAAGGGCATTGGCCGCGTCGAACCAGATGAAGCGATGGTGATAGATACGTTGCTCCTCATGGGCGCCGGCCAACACTTCGTGGATGACGGCAAGCCGTCCCCCTTCGAATTCGACAGCTTGCGAGCCGCCTCTGAAGTCTTCCGCCGCGACGGCCGGCGTCATCACCGCCACGGTGCGTGCCGCCTCGTCCACCACGTGGGTCGGGTCGCAGAGGCGGATGAAGCGCAGCGTCTCGCCCGTGACGAGCGGCATCCAGTTCTTTTCGTGCTGCGGCGGAACTTCGGCTCTGAGCACCCGCCAGTCAACCAGCCGGCAGAATTGCGGATCGTCTTCGTCGATGCGTGCCAGCACCTGCTCACATCTTCCCTCCGGCGTGAGCTCACGCACGGTCGATATGCACCAGAGCGTGTCGCGCCAGGCGAACAACCTTGCATCCTCGAACCCTTGAACGAGATCAAAGGCGGGTGGCGGGAAATCTTCAGGATGGATGATTTCCGACGATGACAGGATATCGAGATTCGCATCGAGCCGAACGAGAAAATTGCGGGTATTGACAGGCTCTCCCTGGGGCGTGCTGTACTGGCCATCTTCTGAAAGAATGAAGTTCACGCAGCGCTGGATCATGACGATCTCGTCGCCTCGCCGTGCGACCGATGGATTTGTCAGATGATATCCTTCGGGCGCGACGAAGCCGATTCGGTGAACACGTAAAGAAGGCGCGATTTTCTCCAAAGGTTCAATATAGAATTGGAGGTTCTGCCGTGCCAGAATGCGGGACTGCGGAGGAACATCGCGATTCAGCGCCAACCAATTGCATGCTGCGAACCCGTATTTTCTGCGTGTCGGGTCTTTGCAATAATAGGCTGCTATCGAGTACTCCTCCTTCAGGCCGGTATGATAGACGAAGTCTTCGATGAAGAGGACATCGCCCTCAGGTGGGCGAAGCGCAAGACCGGCTTCCGCGAACAGCGCGCTGGCTTCGTTCATGCCGCGCTCGCGATAGAACCGGGCGAGGTCATAGAGTGGCTCCGCCCGACGGGGGCGTTGGTTGAAAGCCGCCAACGCCTGGCGGAGGAAGCCTCCCTCATCTTTGAGGTCGCGGAGGCAGCGTGCTTCCTGGAGTTGCGCGTACCAGGCTTCTTCGTCCCAGCCACCCATCGCTGCGCGCTTGGCATAGGCTTCCGCCGCTTTCGAAATGCGCCCGGCATCCTTGTATGATTGGGCGAGATAGAACCAGTAGCGCGGGTTTTCCGGTTCCTGTTTCAAGCCAAGAAGCAGAAGCCGTATGTCGCGCTCGAACTTGTTGGTGCGATTGGCTCCGCTTGCGTGATCCTTGAACCAGATGCCGGGCAACTGCTGGCCGCCACTGCGAGGGACGTCCAGATATTCGTGCGTCACGCCGCGATAACGCGCGCCGGCATTGCGGTGGACGAGGCGGGGATTCCAATAGCTGATATCGGAGCGCTGCAATACATCATAACAGGGCGCGCCAAGCTTGGCTCTAAACTCTTTATCTTCGACGACCAGCTCCATGTCCGCGTCAGTGAGGAGGAGATAATCGTACGCAAGGGATGACGCATAGGCGCAATCGAGCGCCGCATTGCGCGCCTGCGCGAAATCGATGAATGGAAAGCTGTGAAGCTCTCCCGGAATTTGCCGTGCACCGAAAAAATCGCAGATAAATTCTTGTGTGCCGTCTGATGAGCCGGTGTCGCCGATTACCCAGCAGGCGATATGATCGGCCACCGAGCGCAGGCAGCGATCGAGATTCGCCATCTCGTTCTTGACGATCATATTGAGGCAAAGAACCTTTTCCGGTGACGCATCGGTGGCGCCATTCATTCCCGATGCCGGCATCTCGTCTGACACGACAGAACTCTTCCCAACAGCCGAGGATTCTTTTAAAGCATCTCTACGTTGCACTGGAAGATCGAATTTCAGAAACACACCAGTGACAATGGAGGGTACGTTTGGGGAGGGTACGCTTGGTCCGCCATACCGGCTTGGCCCCGGGGTCGGTTGGCTGAGGTACCGATTGCGCCAAGAGGTGGGTCCAGCCGGACGCCACCGTCCGCCCTGCCGACGAAGTGACGGATTTCATGGTTCGCGCGCGGAGCAGCGTTGCCGCGAAGCGGTCTATCTAAGGAGCTGCCGCTGCCGCAGTGCGGCTGCCTGTCCAGACTGGTCTGGCCGCACTGGATAGCGTGTTCAGCCTGGCTGAGCATGCTTTTGCGTTGTTTCGCCGAGCGGATTCCAGGCACCCTTGGATCGCTTCGCGCTGGGGTGCCTCGATTCCAGTCAGGCGTGGTCCGCTCTAATCGGATGCGCAACAGCAGGAGGCCATCCTGCCCGATAGCTTTGGGTTTCAGCCTTGGAGCGGGATCATATCGATTTCGTTACGATCAAGATGCGTGACCCCGAGATTGACGCGGAAATTCGGATTCTGGGGTGTGCGCTTTACGGCCACCTTCGCCGTGCCAAGCGCATCGCTCAGCCGAAAGGCAGCACGATACAGTATCGCCAGAGTGCTGTACCAGACGCGGGGAACGTTCCATTTTGTCTGATCGCGCGTTCGAGCGAGGGGATGGCGCGATCCATCTCATCGCGATTACCGAGCAGCCGGGTTCCACCGCGGTCGCGGCGGAACTCGGCTCGGCGATAAGCACCCTTGTCGGGTTCGTTTTTGTGAGGCCCCCTCATCCATCACGAAGCACGAGGCTCGCTACAGTGCCAACAGCCGGTCTGCTGAATCATCACGCTTGAAGTCGTCACGGGTGATCAGTGTGGTGGCAACGGCCAGAGATGGTGCGATGGCTCGGCGGGGAAATTTGCCGCTCCGCTGCTGCTGGATTGGCCATGGTTTCCTGACCATGATGCTCCCTCCGGGACCGAGATGAAGTCCCCGATTGTTGCGGCAATCGGGGTCTGGAGCGACGGCGTAACGCCGCTCTGATGTGTGGTGGGATCGGATGAATTGCCACCATTCGTTGCCTCTTCGCTGATGGCGAAGCTTGGTCGCTGCGACAGCCCGAGCGTGCTCTGATCGATCAGACCCCACAGTTGGTGTGGGTGGTGGTGGTGATGGCCGCCGAGGCCCCCGCCTGTGGTGCCTGTTGGGCCGGCTGGTCCCGTGGTTCCCGTCGGACCGGTTGGCCCGGTGCGTCCGATCAGGCCGGTTGGCCCTGTGGCACCGGTTGGACCGGTTGGACCTGTGCCCCCGGTTGAACCCGTCGGGCCTGTGGCGCCCGTAGCACCCGTCGGGCCTGTGGCACCCGTTGCACCTGTGGTTCCCGTTGCGCCTGTTGCGCCAGTGGCTCCGGTCGCACCTGTTGCTCCAGTCGCGCCAGTGGCCCCAGTCGCGCCTGTCGCACCCGTTGCGCCCGTGGCTCCCGTCGCCCCAGTAGCTCCCGTAGCGCCGGTGGCACCTGTGGCTCCGGTAGCGCCAGTCGCGCCTGTCGCGCCGGTGGCACCTGTTGCGCCGGTTGCGCCAGTCGCACCTGTTGCGCCTGTGGCCCCTGTGGCTCCCGTTGCGCCAGTGGCGCCGGTGGCACCCGTCGCGCCCGTGGCACCTGTGGCGCCCGTTGCCCCGGTAGCACCGGTTGTGCCGGTCGCACCTGTGGCACCCGTTGCGCCTGTGGCTCCGGTAGCGCCCGTCGCGCCGGTGGCTCCGGTCGCACCCGTTGCGCCGGTCGCGCCTGTGGCACCCGTAGCGCCCGTTGCCCCGGTGGCACCTGTCGCGCCCGTAGCACCCGTTGCGCCGGTTGCGCCCGTCGCACCTGTGGCACCGGTAGCGCCGGTAGCGCCGGTAGCGCCGGTGGCACCTGTTGCGCCCGTCGCACCGGTAGCGCCTGTTGCGCCGGTGGCGCCCGTCGCTCCGGTCGCACCCGTTGCGCCCGTTGCGCCGGTCTCGCCGGTTGCACCTGTGGCGCCGGTTGCGCCTGTGGCACCCGTTGCGCCGGTGGCGCCCGTCGCTCCGGTCGCACCCGTTGCGCCCGTGGCTCCCGTCGCCCCAGTAGCTCCCGTAGCGCCGGTGGCACCTGTTGCGCCGGTTGCGCCGGTTGTGCCCGTCGCTCCAGTCGCACCCGTTGCGCCGGTTGCGCCGGTTGCGCCTGTGGCACCCGTAGCGCCCGTTGCCCCGGTGGCGCCCGTCGCTCCGGTCGCACCCGTTGCGCCGGTCGCGCCCGTGGCGCCGGTCGCTCCGGTTGCACCTGTGGCGCCGGTTGCCCCGGTAGCACCGGTTGCGCCTGTGGCACCCGTTGCACCTGTGGCTCCGGTCGCCCCAGTCGCGCCCGTTGCACCCGTCGCTCCGGTTGCACC
>JASHVY010000293.1 GCA_030044345.1 Acetobacteraceae bacterium
GAGGATCTGCTCGCCTATCTCGTTCGCCGGCTGCTCGAGAACGGCGCCAATACGAGCTTCGTGCATCGGCTGGTCGATCCGGCCGTGCCGGAGGATGCGGTGATCGCCGATCCGGCGGCGCGGGTCCGCGCATCCGGCCTCGGCCCCAACCCGCGCATCCGAAAGCCGCGCGATCTTTACCCCGATCGACACAACTCCGAGGGACTCGACCTTGCCGACAGGGCGGTCGCCCCCGCCGTGCTGGCAGCGATCCGGCGAGCGGAAGGGGAGGATTTTTCTCTGCCGGGGACAGGGCCGGTCCGGGACATCCGCGAGCCTGCCGACCGGCGCCGAAGCGTAGGCCTCGCGCATGATGCGACCGCGGAGGACATCGACACGGCCCTTGGCCGGCTGGCGAAGGGCTGGCGGGAATGGGACCGCGCCGGCGGGCCGGCCCGGGCGGCGATCCTCGAGCGGGCGGCCGTCGCCCTGGAAGCGGATCGCGCGGCGCTGCTTTCTCTGCTCGCGCGCGAGGCCGGCCGGACGCTCGTCGACGGAATCGCGGAGGTGCGGGAGGCCGCGGATTTCCTCCGCTATTATGCGCTTCGGGCGAAGGAGGATTTCGCCGGCCCGCGTGAGCTCGCCGGCCCGACCGGGGAGCGGAACACCTGGCAGCTCGGCGGGCGCGGCGTCTTCGCCGCGATCTCGCCCTGGAATTTTCCCCTCTCCATCTTCCTGGGCCAGGTGGCGGCGGCGCTCGCGGCCGGCAACGCGGTGGCCGCCAAGCAGGCTGAGCAGACGCCGCTGGTGGCCGGGCGGGCGCTTTCCCATCTGCGGGCCGCCGGGGTGCCGGAGACGGCATTG
Organism: Acetobacteraceae bacterium; assembly: GCA_030044345.1. GTDB lineage: Bacteria > Pseudomonadota > Alphaproteobacteria > Acetobacterales > Acetobacteraceae > JAKAWQ01. The sequence goes on from JASHVY010000293.1 coordinate 844, forward strand.
GCGCTTCTCCCCGGAGATGGGCCGGGTGTGGGGGCCGCCCTGATCCGCGATCCACGCATCGCCGGCATCGCCTTCACGGGCGGAACGGAGACCGCGCGGGCGATCGCCGCCGCGATCGCCGCCCGCCCCGGCCCGCTCATTCCGTTGATCGCGGAGACGGGCGGGATCAACGCGATGATCGTGGACAGCTCCGCCCTCGCCGAGCAGGTGGTGACGGATGCGCTCGCCAGCGCCTTCGGCTCGGCCGGTCAGCGCTGCTCGGCGCTGCGCCTTCTCTGCCTGCAGGAGGAGATCGCCGATCGCGTTCTGGCGATGCTCGCGGGCGCGGCCGAAACCCTGGTGATCGGCGATCCGCTCGATCCCGCGACCGATATCGGGCCGGTGATCGACGAGGAGGCGAGGCAGTCGCTCACCGCCTATGCGGCGGGAATGGGCCGGCCGCTCTTCAGCCTCACTTTGCCGCCCGAGACGGCGCACGGCATTTTCTTCGCTCCCTGTGCGTACGAGCTTGGCGATGCCCGGCAATTGCGCACAGAGATGTTCGGACCGGTGCTGCATGTCGTGCGCTATGCGGCGGACCGTCTCGATCCCTTGCTCGATGCCATCGCCGGCAACGGGTTCGGCCTGACCCTCGGCGTGCATAGCCGGATCGAGAGCGTGCAGCGGCGCATCGTCGAGCGGCTTGCAGTCGGCAATGCCTATGTCAACCGCAACCAGATCGGCGCCGTGGTCGGCGTGCAGCCCTTCGGCGGACGCGGGCTTTCGGGAACCGGGCCCAAGGCCGGCGGGCCGATCACCCTCTTCCGTTTTGCCGAGGAGCGCTCGGTTGCCGTGAATACCGCCGCTGCCGGCGGCAATGCTGCCTTGTTCGCCGCCGACGAAACCTGAGCATCCAAGGCGGTGACGTTTTCACATGCGCGCGAGCGCGGGCATAAATTCTGGAATATGTCTTGATTTGAAGATTAATCTAGAATTTGGGTGTCAAGAGCGCCCGGGATGCGGTGAGTGCGGGCCGCTTCCACGAGGGAGGGTGCGTTCTCCATTGCGGGCGACCGTCATGATCTACCTCATTCTCGTCTTTTGCCTCTCCACCTCGTCAACGATCTGCAAGAATGTGCGCCCGCCTTTTGAGCAGCCCTACGCATCGATGATGGGCTGCATGATGCAAGCCGAATTCGTCGCCTCCAACATGTTGAGGAATCGGATGGACTTGCAGGGCTATCGACTGGCGCGCTGGCGCTGCACCGAAAGCGCTTCCAGAGCATATCTATAAAAATAGCAAATTATCTGAAATAAAGATTTCTCGAACACCCTTTCCATCGGAATTCTTTGCACCCATTAACAGTCACAGAGATGTCCGGCGTGGGCGGAGAGTGATCTCATGGTTCAGCTCGTTCTCATTTTCTGCCTTGCCGGTTCGGGGACGAGCTGCAAGACGGTGCGTCCCCCCTTCGCGGAACCTTACGGGTCGATACAGAGCTGCATGCTACAGGCCGAACAGGTCGCCGAAGAACAACTGAGCGACCGGCTCGATCTGCAAGGCTATCGGCTGGCGCGCTGGCGTTGCGAAGCGGGGGGCTTGTCGGGCACGCCGACCTGAGCTTCGGATAAACGCTGGCCACGCGCGGGACGAATCATGGACGCAGCCGAGCTTCGCAGCCTTCAGGCACCGCTGAAGAGCCGTTATCGTGAGTCCCCGGAAACGTCACGCATCCCCGCGCGGGCGGAAGCCGTGATCGATCCGGCCAAGATTGCCTGCACGGTGAGTGCGGGGGGTCGCACGGTCGTTGCCGGACTGCACCCGGCGGCGGGCGGGGACGGATCGCTCGCCTGCTCGGCCGATATGCTGCTGGAGGCGCTTGCCGCCTGCGCCGGCGTCACGCTCGCGGCCGTGGCGACCGCCATGGGTGTCTCGCTCCGCAATGGCCGTATCATCGCCGAGGGCGTGTGGGATGCGCGCG
>JASHVY010000294.1 GCA_030044345.1 Acetobacteraceae bacterium
TCGATCCCTGCGTAGCCAAAGGCCTCGAATATCCCTTGCAGAAGGGTGATCCGGGCGTCATCGACTTCGCGAAGCAGCATGGCCACGGGCTTCGAGGTCCTCGCCCAGTCGCGGACCGCTTGATCGTATTTCGGATCGAAGTCGCGCTCCAGCACCCAAACCCCTAGGAAGGCGAGATACTGCATGCGGGGGTCCGCCCCCGCCCGTTTCACCGCTTCGTAAAGCGGCGCGGTATTGGTGTTGTACCAGTCTTTCAACAGCGCCTCGTGCAGGTCCGGCCGGCCGCTGAAATGCCAGTAGAAGCTGCCCGTCGTCACCCCCATGATCTTCGCCAGGGGTTCGATCTTCACGTTGGAAATCCCTTTTTTTATCAAAAGTTTGCGCGCGGCTTGCACCCAGTCCTGCCGCTGCAGCGCATCCGCGCCCGGCTTGCCCTGCCGACCGCGCGCTTCCCGCGCCTGATCTGCCTTCATTCCGCACCTCTTGCGTGATCATTGGACATAGAGTAGCCTACGGTCATCCCATAGGGAAGCCTATGGACAATTGGCAAGGCGCGAGCTCGCTTGAGCATCATGAGAAAGGCTGAATGCCTCGCCACCAACAGGGAAAGGAGACACGATGGCCCTGACAAAAATGACCAGGCTTGCGATCCGGCTCGTCGCCGCATCGCTCTTATACGGCCTGACTTTCGCCCCGGCGCACGCCAATGACTGCACCAAGGACACGCTCTGCCGCATCCTGACCGCGGGCACGCTCAAGGTCGGCGTGGTGACTGACTACAAGCCGTGGGGATACCGCGGGCCCGACGGTGAATTTCTCGGCATGGAGCCGGACATGGCCCGCGACGTGGCCGGGCAGCTCGGAGTGAAGATCGCGTTCGTGCCGGTGAATTCCGCCAACCGTATGCAGTTCCTCCAGCAGGGCCAAATCGACCTCATGATCGCAACGATGACCGATACGCTCGATCGCAGAAAAGTCGTGGGGATCGTGCATCCGGACTACTATTCCTCGGGCTACAACATCATTTTCCCGAAAGCGGTCAATCCGCCGAGCTGGGATGTGCTGAAAGGCCAGACGATCTGCGAGATCCAGGGATCGTGGTACAACAAGCCGGCCGAGGTGAAGTTCGGCTTCACCGGTCTCGCCTTCCCCGGCATCGCCGAGGTTGAAACGGCGCTCACTCAGAACCGTTGCGTGGGCTGGCTCTTCGACGACAACCTGATCAACGTCATGCTGGCCAGTCCTTCGGGAAAATGGGCGAACTACCATATGCCGCTGCCGAGCCAGGACGATGAGCCGTGGGGTCTGGCGGTGCGGCTTCAGGACCTGAACAAGCCTTGGGGGCGGTTCATGTCGGGCGTGGTCTACAACTGGCATCGGGATGGCCAGCTTCTGGCCTGGGAAAAGGCAAACGGGATCCGGGAGTCGAAGTTCCTGCGCAAGTGGCATGACCTGCTGAAGGACCACCTGCAATAGGGGTGCCGGCAGTCCCGATTGCGGCGGATGCGCCGGCCGCGGCGCATCCGCCCCCTTCCTCCAGCAATGGTTGGAGCGCATGAACGCATTCATGAAATTTTTTCGTGCGTTGCATGAGCGGGGCGGCATCAACCTGACAATCTTCTACGATCCGTTCGACATGAGCCGTTTCATTCATGGCTTGTACCTGACGGTCGTTCTGTTCCTGATTTGCGCGGTGGCGAGCGTGCTCCTGGGCCTCTTCGCCGTGGCTTTCTTGACGCTGCCCTATCGGGTGCCGCGCGCCATCGTTCGCGGCTATGTCGCTTTCTTCCGCAACACGCCGCCGCTCGTGCAGATATACTTTTTCTACTTCGGCCTCGGCGCGCTCGTGCCCACCTCGCGGAACGCCTACGGACTTCCGGTGGCTATGGTCAACAATTTCGACTGGGCCCTGATCGCGCTCTCGCTCTATGCGGGCGCGTTCAACGTCGAGATATTCCGCGCCGGGATCGAGGCGATCCACCACTCGATCGTCGAAGCCGCGACCGCGCTTGGCTATTCGAAGGCGGCGACCTTCCTCCATGTCATGGTGCCGCTCGCCTGGCGCATCTCGCTGCCAGCGCTCTCCAACAACCTCATCGAGCTTTTGAAGACAACGACGCTCGCTTACGCCATCGGCGTGCCGGAGCTGCTCTACGTCTCCAACCAGATCTGGTCCGACAACATCAATACCTTCGCGATGATGAATGTCCTGATGGTCGTCTACCTGCTCCTCGTCGGTGTCGTAGCGATCGCCATGCACCGCTGGGAGCGGGTGCTGAAGCTTCCCGGTTTCGGGGCGGCACGATGACCCGGGATCGGGGCCCGTCCAAATTCTCCCCCGAGGTTGGCATCGACCTCGCCGGCGCCCGCAAGCGCGTCGGAACGGCGCTGAACGCCGGCCTGGCCGGCGTGCTTCTCTCGATTCTGGTCGTATGCGTGCTGGTCCTCGCCGTCGCGATCCTGCATGGAACCGATGCGACCGTCCTTGCGAAGCTCGCCAAGTGGACGCCGTTCCTCGCCCAGGGCTTTCTGCTCAACGTGGTCATGAGCCTGATCGCCATCTCTGCTGGCACCCTCGGCGGCATCTTCCTCGGCATGGGGCAGATAGCGCCCTTCGGCTGGATATCCTGGCCCTCGAAGGTGCTGACACAGATCTTCCGCAACGCGCCCTGGCTGGTGCTTCTCTTCTACTGCATCTTCCTCTTGCCCTATCAGGTGAGGATCGCCGGTCAAACGTTCGTCGTCGCCAACTGGCTGCGCGCCTCGATCGGGCTGACGATTCCGGTCATCGCCAACTTCTCCGAAATCGTCCGTGGCGCGATGCAGTCGATCCCTTCGGGCCAGTGGGAGGCCGCACGCTCGCTCGGCTATACCTGGCGGCAAAGCGTGCACCAGGTGATCCTTCCGCAATGCATCAAGCGGATGCTGCCGCCCTGGATGAACCTCTACGCAGTCCTGCTGATGGCAACGCCGCTCGCTTCCATCGTCGGTACCCAGGAGGCGCTGACCAACCTCCGGACCGCATTGCAGGCCGAGGCCGATGGCCGACTTTTGCTGCCGTTCTACGCCTACCTGCTTTCCTGGTTCTTCATCTATTCCTACCCGATCGCGCGTTTCAGCATGCGGCTGGAAAAGCGTTTCGCCATCCACTGAGGTCGCCCATGTCAGATCCCTTCATCAAGCTTCACGATGTCTATAAATCCTTCCACGACACGCCCGTCCTGCGCGGTGTCAGCGTGGACATCGCCAAGGGCGAGGTGATCTGCATCATCGGCCCCTCGGGTTCCGGGAAATCGACCATCCTGCGCTGCATCAATGCGCTGACGCCGGTCGACCAGGGTTTCATCCAGGTCGGCAGCATCCAGGTGACCTCGAAGAACCTCGACATGGTGGCCCTCTGCCACTGCGTGGGCATGGTCTTCCAGCAATATAACCTCTTCCCTCACAGGACGGTCCTGCAGAACGTTTCCATGGCGCCAATCCAGGTCCTGAAGCAGAACAAGGCCGAGGTGACGGAGCGCGCGCGGGCGCTGTTGGACAAGGTGAAGCTCGGCCATCGCGCCAATGCCTATCCGGGCGAGCTCTCCGGCGGCCAGCAGCAGCGCGTGGCCATCGCCCGCGCGCTCTGCATGCAGCCCCAGGCCATCCTCTTCGACGAGGTGACGGCGGCGCTCGACCCCGAGATGGTGGGCGAGGTTCTGACCGTCATCAAGCAGATCGCCAACGAGGGCATGACCTGCGTCGTTGTGACCCATGAGATGGGGTTCGCCCGCGAGGTCGCCGACCGGATATACTTCACCGATGGCGGGCTCATCGTGGAGTCCGGCCCGCCGGATGAATTCTTCGCCAATCCGGCGGACGAACGCACCCGCTCCTTCTTGTCCAAGGTGCTCTGAGCCTGTCATGTCAGAGACAGCATCAAAGCCCCACGCGCCCTTCCGTGTCACCGTGGTGATGACCGGCGGCACGATCGCAAAAACCTACGACCCGCGCCGCGCGGCCATGTACAACGCCGATACGGTCATCGAACATCTGATCGGCACGCTCAGACTCGAGGAAACGGAAGTCAGGTTTCACGACCTGCTGCGCAAGGACTCGCTCGATCTCGACGAAGCCGACCGGGCACGAATCGTCAAGGCGGTGCTGGATGCCGCCGAGAAGAGTGACGCGGTTGTCGTCGTCCACGGAACGGACACGCTCGCCGAGACCGGCGAGGCCCTGTTCTCGGCCGCTCCGAAGCCGCCTGTGCCGATCGTGTTGACCGGCTCGATGGTCCCCTCGGTCGTCGGCGGCAGCGACGGCCAGCAGAATGTCACCGAGGCGCTGCTGGCCTGCCGCCTGCTGCCCCCTGGCGTCTATGCGGTCTTCCACGGCCGCGCCCTCGCCTTCCCCGGCGTCGTCAAGGACCGCGAGGCGATGACGCTGGTCCGCCGTCCCCGAATGGAGAGCCTGGAATGAGCGCCAGCAATCGCACCGAGAAGGATGCCTTTGGCGAGGTCACGCTCGAAGCACAGTGCCTCTACGGAATCCATACCGTTCGCGGAATGGAAAATTTCCCTTTGTCCGGCCGGCTTCTCCGTGACGAGCGCGCGCTCGTCCGCGCGCTCGCGCAAGTGAAGAAGGCCGCAGCGTTGGCCAACCGTGAGATCGGCCTGTTGCCGACCGACATCGCCGGGGCGATTGGCTCGGCCTGCGACGAGATCATCGCCGGGCGGCACCATGAATTCTTCGTCATCGACCTGATGGAGGGCTCCGGCGGCACCTCGATCAACATGAATGCCAACGAGGTGGTCGCGAACCGAGCGCTGCAGCTCCTCGGGGTGGCCCCTGGAAGCTATTGGCAACTCCACCCGAACGACCATGTGAATCTCGGGCAATCGACCAACGACGTCGTGCCGACGGCGCTGAAGCTCGCCGTCCATGAAGAAACCCAGCCGCTTCTGGCTGCGCTCGATGGCCTTGCTGCGGCCTTCGCTGCCAAGGCGGAAGATTTCCGCGACGTCCTTCGCCTCGGCCGCACCTGCCTGCAAGACGCCCAGCCGATGACCCTCGGCCAAGCCTTCGGCGGCTACGCGGCCGCCACGGCCCGTGCACGCGCGGCTCTGGCCACCACGGCCGGCGGCCTCCTGACGGTTCCGCTCGGCGGCACCGCCATCGGCACCGGCCTCGGTGCCGGCCCGGGCTACCGCGCGGCCGCCCTCGGCCACCTCGCCACCGTCACTGGCCGGCCCGTCACCGGCGCGGGCGACCTCTTCGACGGGCTGCAGAACGCCGACCAGTTTGCGCGGGTCTCTGCCGAGCTCCGTACGGTCGCCGGTCTGATCGGCAAAATCGCCTCGGATCTCATCCTCCTCTCGTCCGGGCCCGCCGGCGGCCTTGGTGAGATCCGCCTGCCCGTGGTCCAGGCCGGCTCTTCGATCATGCCCGGCAAAGTCAACCCCGTCATGCCCATGGCGATGCAGCAGATCGCCTTCGCCGTCTCGGGCAGCGACTTGGCCGTGTCGATGGCCGCGCTTGGCGGGCAACTCGAAATCAATCATTTCGAGCCGATCATGGCGTCCAGGCTCTTCGACTCGCTCCGGCTCCTTACCAATGGAACGCGCCTCTTCATCGAGCGTTGTGTCGAAGGGATCCGTGCCGACCATGAGCGGTCACTCGACAACTTGCTCCGATCCTCCGCTCTTGCCACGGCCTTCGTGCCGGAACTCGGCTACGAGGCCACGGCCACGCTTGTCCGGCGGAGCCTGATGGAACGACGGGTCTTCACGGAACTGGCTGTAGAAGACGGGCTCCTGGCGGAGGCGGACATCGTCCCGTCATTGCGCAGAAGCGTGGGGGAACCGGCCTGCGTGGATAAAGTGCACGATCAAGGACCGACCGAATGATGTGAGCCGCTCCCTGCGCCCCAAGGACGGCAGATTGTCGATGGATTGGCAGAGTCGGTCGGCCACGTCGCCCTTCCGGCTATTCTTCGGCGCGCAAATCCGATCGCGTCTTCGCCTATATTACAAATCTGCGCCAGCTTGACGGACGTGATCGAACGGGGTTGGCGTTTATGCTTGTGGCGGAGACAAACTCGGGCGGGAAGGCTGACCACCGAAAACCCAACCAGCGGAGAATTTTATAGGTTCATGAGTGGAAAATTCTCCTGGCTATTCGCGCCCATCTGAAAGTGCCTCAGCAGGGTGGTGTGAGAATTGACGCCGAAATGCCTGTAAACGGCCCTCTGATACTGGGCGATCGTGTATTCGGACAGGGAGAGGCTGGCGGCCATTTCCTTGCGTGTGCGGCCATCGAGCAGGAGATTGAGCACCAGTCGGAGTCGCGGGGACAGACGCGACACGGTGACGCCCCGGTCGGTCGGCCATCCCTGTTGATGCAGCCAGGGCAGTTCGCTCAGAAGGATGTGAACGATGCGGGATTCGCGCTCGGAGAATGGCGGGTCGTTTTTGCGCCGATAGATGCAAATAGTGCTGACCGTGCGTTCGTCGATGGGGCGAAGCGAGAAAATGAATGGGCCGATATCGGCATCGCAAAGATAGGCATTCACCCCGGAAGCAGCGAAAGATGACTCCTCCACGATTTGCTGCCGCAGGCGAGTGACGTGGGACTCTCTCTGGCGCATTTCCCCCAGGAGTTTCTCGGAGGCCCACGCCATGTCGGGGTGTCCGGCCGCGAGCAGCAGCCGAGCGTAGCGCGCCTCGTCGAAACCGCCATGCGCCATGCCGAGATAGATCGGCTGTTGGCCGGGTTGGGCTAGGCAGCCGAGACTCCAGCTCCAGGCGTCGGCGTTTACCAGTTGGCAGATGCCCTCCGCGAGCTGCCGCTTCACGCCTGAGAAATCAAGCCGCGAAACAATGACGTCGCCAAGCAATTTGATAATGTCGCGTACATCCGACTCGGCAAGCATCATGGCAGGGTCGGGCGACAGATGGACAATGTCGGGAGTCATGTGGTATCCAGATAATGCAGCCGCGAATACTGCCTCAGATCTCCAGCAGAAACCCCAATGGGAGGATAATCCGGATTCGTAACCTAATAGGTGAAGGCGATTGGCTCGTCAATCTCCGGGCGCGAGATCCAGAAAGGATCGCCGGCGAAATTTTTGCGTCACTTCCGGAGGAACGCTTGCTGGCCCGACATGAAGGAGATGCCGGCACCGAACGGCGCGCAACGGCTCCCTTGTCGATGACGACGCGGCTGCCCCGCAAACCGTGCGGGAAAGGGTGAAAACATGGGTCAACGCCCGACGTAAACCAAGAGCCGCCCAAGGCACACCTTCCCAGAGCGCGCCTTCCCGGGGCGCGCCTTCGGGGAAAGAAATCCCTCAAATGGGGGAATAGGCGGTATCGTTGCAGACCTGCTAAGGGTTCCCCGAAAAACGAGCCTCCTTCCCGCCGTCGGTCCCATCGCTGCTACGGGCCGCGTGCTTTGGGCGTCGATCGCAAGACTCAGTCATGGAACCGGAAACATGAACATCGATAGCCTGAAGGATACCTGCAAAGGAACGGTCATCACGGCCGGCGACCCGAACTTCCTGGAAGCGATCCGCGGTAACCTTTGGAACAGGCTGATCCCCGACCGCGCGCCCGAAATCGTGGTGAAGGCGGCGGACGAAGACGACATCATCGCGGCGGTGAGGTTCGCACGCGCAAACAAACGGAAGGTCGCCGTCCGCGGAGGCGGTCACAACTGGTGCCAGCCCACGTTACGGAACGGCGGCCTGCTGATCGACATCCAGGCGTTCACGAAGGTGGTTTCGATCGATGTGGAAAATCGCAAGGCGATCATCCAGCCGATCATCAGCAACCGTGATGTCCAGAAAACCCTGAATCCCCTGGGGCTGGCCTTTCCAACCGGGCATTGTCCGCAAGTAAAGGCCAGCGGCTACTTTCTCAGTGGCGGCATGGCCTGGAACCCCATGGTCTGGGGCTCGGGAGCGGAGAGCCTGGAAGCCATCGAACTGGTCACCGCGCAAGGCCAACTGATCAAGGCAAGCGAAACCGAAAACCCGGACTATTTCTGGGCCGCGCGCGGCTCGGGCGCGGGCTTCTTCGGTATCGTCACGAAGTATTATCTCAAGCTCTATCCGCTGCCCCAGGCCATTCACGGCAGCACGTATTTTTATTCTCTTGAGGATGCGCCGACTGTCGGCACCTGGCTCGGTGAGACGGCGCCAAAGATTTCGCCGAGTGTCGAACTGAGCCAATTCATCGTGCAGGCTCCGCCGGAACTGAGAGAAAAAACGGCCGCGCGGAAAGGCTGGCTCTGCATGGTGACGGGCGTTGCATTCGAAGACACGCCGGAAGCCGCGAAAGCCGCGCTGCAGCCGCTCGAGGAAATCCCGATCGAGCCGCTCTCGAGTTCGTTTGCGACGCCGTTCAATTTCGAGCAACTCTTCGATGCCTCCGGAGCGCTCTGGCCGGAAGGTGTTCGCTCACGGGTCGAAGCGACCTTTTCCAACCGCAACCCAGGAGAAATGATACAGGCCATCCTGCCCCTCTTGCCGAAAGCACCATCGCCCACGACAGTATTCCTGTTTACTATATTCTGTGGTCCCGATGTCCCTGCTCCGCAGAAGGACATGGCCTTTTCCATGCACTCCAGGGTCTACGGCGGTCCCTGGACGATGTGGCGGGATGCCAAGGACGATCAGGTCAACAATGACTGGCATCAGGAACTGATCAAGACCCTGCGGCCGTACAACCTAGGTTATTACATCTCAGAGTCGAACACGATTGAGCGGCCGGCCAACGTGGTGGAAGCCTTCACGCCCGAGAAATGGCAAAGGCTTTGCGACCTGCGGGACAAATATGATCCCGATCGTGTATTTTTCGACTATTTCGACGGCTTCGGCCGCAAACAGACGATATAAATTCCCGGTTTTCTCGAACATATGCGGAGACAGGTTCGATTGCTTTCAATTCCCTGTGATCGTGTCCCAAGCCGTCCCGTAGGAATCTTCGGCGTGGTGGCGCATCCGGCCAGGCCTGGCCGGCGGGGTCCACATATCCCTCAAATGAGGGAATAGGCGGTATCATCGCAGGTCTGCTAGCTCATCGTGAGCGGCGCAATGGCCACTGCCGCCGGGCTGCCGGAGACCATGCCGTCGCCGGCCGGCCGGTTCCATCCCGCCTCCCCGGGTGGTCGCTGCCCCTTGCTCGCGACCGTCTTTTCCTGACCGCGCCATGAAGTACAAATCGAAAAAGGAAAGCTGCCTATGAGCACGATCGGCATTCGCGGCACATTCTTCGACTTCATCGACGATCCCTGGAAACATATCGGCCGAGAACAGGATGCGGCGCGCTTCCATGCCGACGGCCTCCTGGTGGTGCAGGATGGCGTGATCGCCGATTTCGGCCCTTATGGGCAGCTCGCCCCGAAGCATCCGGGCCTCGAGATCACCCACATCAAGGATCGGCTGATCCTGCCCGGTTTCATCGACGGCCACATCCACCTGCCCCAGACCCGGGTGCTCGGTGCCTATGGTGAACAGCTCCTCCCATGGCTCAACAAATGGGTCTTTCCGGAAGAGGTGAAGTACAAGGACCGTGACTATGCCCGGGAGGGCGTGACGCGCTTCTTCGACACGCTGCTGGCCTCCGGCACCACCACGTGCCAGGCCTTCACCACCACCTTCAAGGTGACCACCGAGGAGCTGTTCGAGGAGGCCAGCCGGCGCAACATGCGGGTGATCGCCGGCCTGACCGGCATCGACCGCAACGCGCCGGACTATTTCGTGGATACGGCGGACAATTTTTACCGCGACACCGTCGAGCTCATCGGCCGCTATCACCGCAACGGGCGGAACCTCTATGCCATCACCCCCCGCTTCGCCATGGGCTCCTCCGAGGAGATGCTGGCTCGGTGCGAGCAGCTAAAGAAGGAATATCCCGACTGCTGGGTCAACACCCACATCTCCGAGAACCCGGCCGAGATCCGCACCCTGCTGGATCTGCACCAGGACTGCACGGACTATCTCGGGGTCTATGAGAAATATGGCCTGGTCGGCCCGAAATTCTCCGGCGGCCACGGCGTGTGGCTGTCCAACGACGAGTTCCGCCGCATGTCGCGGAAGGGCGCGGCCGTCGTGTTCTGCCCCTGCTCCAACCTGTTTCTGGGCTCCGGCCTGTTCCGCCTCGGCCGCGCCACCGACCCGAACTGCCGGGTGCGCATGTCCTTCGGCTCGGACATGGGGGGCGGCAACCGCTTCTCGCTCCTCGCCACGCTGGACGACGCCTACAAGGTGGGCATGTGCAACAACACGCTGCTCGATGGCAGCGTGAACCCGGGGCATCAGGACCTCGCCGAGGCCGAGCGCAACAAGCTCTCGCCCTATCGCGGTTTCTGGTCGGTGACACTCGGCGGAGCGGAGGGCCTCTATATCGACGACCTGCTGGGCAATTTCGACCCGGGCAAGGAAGCGGACTTCGTGGCGCTGGACTGGAATGGCGGGCCCATGGCCATGTCCTGGCATCAGTCGCTGGCCTATGAGGGGGAGGGTCCCGCGACCGTAGAGGAGGCCGCGAACCTTCTGTTCGGCATCATGATGGTGGGAGACGACCGCGCCGTCGACGAAACCTGGATCATGGGCAAGCGCCTCTACAAGAAGAGCTAAGAGGTCTGCCCATGGCGCCGGAGAGCCAAGCGACCGGCGACCAGCCGGTCGCCCTCGTGATCCAGAGCCGCATCGCCGAGGAAGGCTTTGCCGCCTTTACGCAGTGGACCGGCAAGGTCTCCGACGCGCTCAGGCCCTGGCCGGGCTTCCTCGGCCTGGAGGTGGTCCCCCCGCGGCCGCCCACCCAGGTCGAGTGGGTGCAGATCCTGCGCTTCACCACGCCCGCGGCGGCGCGTGCCTGGCTCCAGAGCGAGGCGCGCACGCGGCTCGCCGAGGAGATCCGTCCCCATTGCGTCGGGCCGGAGGACATCCACATCCTCCCCGACGCCGGCGGTCACCAGGCCGGCGCGGTCTCCGCCGTCATCTCCTTCAGCGTGCCGCCGGACCGCGAGCCCGAGTTCCTGGCCTGGCAGGCGCGGGTCCAGGCGGCGGAGGCGGAGTTCAAAGGGTTCCAGCGCCACAGGATCGAGCGGCCGATCCCCGGCCTGCACGACGACTGGATCATCATCCTGTCCTTCGATAACGACGCCAACCTGAACACCTGGATCGGCTCGCCGCAGCGCCAGGCTCTCCTCGAGGAGGGCCGTGACTTCAATTCCGAGCTGACCGTCAAGCGGGCGAACTACGGCTTCAATTTCTGGTTCCCCGCCAGCCAGCCCGGGGATCAGACTCCCACCTTCATCTTCAAGAGCAACCTGATCGTCCTGCTGGTGCTCTACCCCGTCGTCTTCCTCTGGGGCTACTTCATCAGCAGTCCCTTCATCGACTCACGTGGCGTGCCGTTCTGGCTCTCTTTGTTCATTGGCAACGTCGCGAGCACCCAGGTTCTCGGCTGGTGGATCGCGCCGGCGGCCTTCAAGGCGCTCGACTGGTGGATCCGGCCCGATCCCGGATGGAAGAGAAACCTTCTCGGCTACGGCCTTCTCGCGGTCCTCTATGGCCTCTCCATGGCTCTCTATGCCGGTCTCATCGCCTGGAATTGGGGCCAGCCGCGAGGCTAGAGCCAGTCGGAGCTTCCATTCTACAGTGTGAACAGGGATGAGGACGCCGGAGGTCGCCGGCATCGGCCCCTCGGCGGTGCCGTCGATCCACGACTTCCCCAAGAGCGACCTCGCTCTGTCGGACCCCGCCTCCCGCGCCGTGGATGCCGGCTCGACGCGCGGCAAGAGCGTGATGATTTTCGGTCGTCACGCTCCCGCTTTGTTTTCTCGATCAATTTGATGGCTTCCCTTTGGGCTTTGGCGGGCGGCTGACTGACTCGGTGCATCATTCTTCCCCTGCTGCCGCCGTAAGAATTTTGCACATCGATTGACAGCCATGGAGAACCTGGTGTTCCACATGGCTGGCGGCTCGAGGCTCGCAGCGCTGGAGCACGAACGGCACGGCCAGACGCCGGTCCCCCCAGGCCAACGCCGCGGCCCGGCCTGTGCCGCTGAGATCGGAGAGAATCCCTGAGATGATCCGCGCGGCATGGAGTCAAAACG
>JASHVY010000295.1 GCA_030044345.1 Acetobacteraceae bacterium
AACGAAAACCCATCGCGGGGTTTTGCGTGTTTGCATTGCCGTAAAGCGTGATCGCCGGAGGTGGAATCATCGGAGGCGTGAATCACGCGAGAAAACAAATGGCTGGAGCGGGTATGCGAGCGGGGGCGAACATATCCCGCTCCAGAGCGTGATCGCCGGAGGTGGGACTCACCGGAGGCGTGAATCACGCGCGAAAAACAAATGGCTGGAACGGGTATGCGAGCGGGAGCGAACATATCCCGCTCTAGGGACACGGCATTGCCTGCCGGGGACCGGCCTTGGCGCCGTATCGGGCCGCGTCTAACCTTGGCGCCGATCGAGTGACGCGGAGATGTCGGCGCCGGGCCTGCCCGGGCTCGGCCGTCTCAGCATGGGTGGGATGGTGTGCGCGTGACCGAGAGCCGGAGGCAGAGCGGCACCGCGGGCATCCTGCTCGGCCTTCTCTCGTACGGGCTCTTCTCGGTCCAGGACGCGACGATCAAGTGGCTCGTCGCCTCGCTTCCGGTCTCCGAAGTGCTGTTCTTCCGCAGTGTCGTGATCGTGATCGCCTGCCTCGTGATCGGCCGCGGACGGCTGCTCGAGCGCACACTGGCGATGCGGATGAAAGGGAGGATCGTCTTCCGCAGCATCCTAGTCCTCGTTGCCTGGCTGCTCTATTTCACCGCCGCCCGCTCCCTGCCGCTCGCGCAGCTTTTGAGCCTCTATTTCGCTTCGCCCCTGATCGTGACGGTGCTCTCCGTGCCGGTGCTCGGTGAGCGCGTCACCCCCGGCCATTGGCTCGCCGTGCTGATCGGGTTCGCGGGCGTGCTGGTGGTCACCAATCCGCTCGGCCTTCATATCTCCCTGCCCGCGCTGCTCGTGCTGACGGCGGCGGCCATCTGGGCCTATGGCGTGATCCTGATGCGCCAGATCGCCCGCCACGAAAGCTCGTTCGTGCATATCTTCGCCATGAGCCTCGTCTTTTTGCTCGGCACCGGAGCGGCCGGCGCCTTCTCCTGGCGCGCCCCGAGCGGGCACGAGCTCGTGCTGCTGCTCGGCGTCAGCGTCTTCGGCGGGCTCGCCCAGTTCATCCTGTTCGAAGCCGCGCAGCACGCCGCCGCGATGGCGCTCGCCACCGTGGAATATACCTCGCTGATCTGGGCCTTCATCCTGGGCTACGCGATCTGGGGCGATATCCCGCCGCTCTCGACCTTCGCCGGCGCCGGCCTCATTCTGCTCGCGGGCCTTCTGCTGGTCCTCACCGAGCGGCGCGGCGCCCGCCGGCTCGCCAGCCTCTTGCCAAGCCCGACGCAACGCTCGCCCGCTCAGAAAAGGTGACAGACGACGCGATGCGTGCTCGCCGAGGCGGGGACGGCACGCTCCGCCGGCGGCTCGGTCGCGCAACGCGGCATCGCTTTCGGGCAACGCGGATGGAAGGGGCAGCCGGGCGGAGGATGTTCCGGATCCGGCACGTCTCCGGCGAGCACGATCCGCCCTGCCCGCCCGCCCGCGGCGGCCTGGGGAATGGCCGAGATGAGGGCCTGCGTGTAGGGATGGCTCGGCCGCGCATAGATTGCCTCGACCGGCCCGCTTTCGACGATCCGGCCGAGATACATGACGAGGACCCAGTCGCTGATATGCTCGACGACGGCGAGATCGTGCGAGATGAAGAGATAGGAGAGGCCGAGCCGCTCCCGCAACGAGACGAGCAGGTTGAGGATCTGCGACTGGATCGAGACATCGAGCGCCGAGACCGGCTCATCCGCGACGACGAGCTTGGGTGAGAGCGAAAGCGCCCGGGCAATGCCGATGCGCTGACGCTGGCCGCCCGAGAATTCGTGGGGGAATTTCTCCGCCGCCTCCTTGCCGAGTCCGACGAGATCGAGAAGCTCCGCCACCCGCGCCCGCCGGGAGGACCGATTGCCGATGCGGTGAATTTCGAGCGGCTCGGCGAGGATCGCGCCCACGCTCTGGCGCGGATCGAGCGAGGCATAGGGATCCTGAAAGACGATCTGCATATGCCGCCGCAATGAAGCGAGCCGGCGCTGAGGAAGTGCCCGCACATCCTCCCCTTCGAACAGGATCGTTCCGGATTTCGGCTCGACGAGCCGGAGGATCGAGCGGGCGAGGGTCGATTTGCCGCAGCCCGATTCACCGACGATGCCGAGCGTGGCGCCCGCCGCGAGCGAGAAGGAGACACCATCGACCGCGCGCACGGTGCCCGCGCCATCCCGGGCATGGAACTCCGTCCTGAGATCGCGCACTTCGAGAAGCGAGGTCACGGGACGGGATTCCAGCAGGAAGCGAGGTGAGGAAGCGCGTTGCCCAAGGTGGTCTTGGGGCTGGTTTCGGAGCCGCCCTCGGGGCTGCTCTGGGGGCCGACCGGCACGAGAGGCGGTGGCTCGGCCGCGCAGCGGGCGAGCGCGCGGCGGCAGCGGCCAACGAATCCGCAGCCCGAACCGCGCTGGCCCGGCGGGGGGACCATCCCCGGAATCGTCGGCAACTGCTTCACCCTCTGCCCGAGCTTCGGCGCGGATTCCATCAGCCCGACCGTGTAGGGATGACGCGGCGCGGCGAACAGCACGGCGGACGGCGCCTGCTCGACGATACGGCCCGCGTACATCACCGCGACGAGATCGCAGACCTCGGCCACCACGCCGAGATCATGCGTGATGAGCAGGACCGACATGCCGAGCTCCACCCGCAGCCGGGCGATGAGATCGAGGATCTGCGCCTGGATGGTGACATCGAGCGCGGTGGTCGGCTCATCGGCGATCAGCAGATCGGGGTCGCAGGCAAGCGCGATCGCCATCATCACGCGCTGGCGGAGGCCGCCGGAAAGCTCGTGCGGATATTGATGCAGGCGGCGCTTTGCCGGGCCGACGCCGACGCGTTCGAGAAGGGAAGCGGCGCGGTCGCGCGCCGCCTGCCCGCGTGCCTTGCCGTGCAGCGCAAGAGCCTCGGTGATCTGGAAGCCCACGGTGTAGGTCGGGTTCAGGCTCGTCATCGGTTCCTGAAAGATCATGCCGATGCGATCGCCGCGAACGGCGCGCATCGCGCCGGGCGAGAGGCGAAGCAGATCCTTGCCGCGGAAGAGGATTCGTCCCCCCTCCACGCGGCTCGGCGGCGAAGGAAGCAGGCGCATGACCGACATCGCGGTCACGCTCTTGCCGCTGCCCGATTCGCCGACGAGGCCGACCGCCTGGCCCGGAAGGATGGCGAGCTTCACGCCGTCGAGAACCTTGGCGCGGCCCGAGGCGGAGCCGAAGGAGACGGAGAGATCCTCGATCGCGAGGAGCGGCGACGCCGCGCCC
>JASHVY010000296.1 GCA_030044345.1 Acetobacteraceae bacterium
GGTGATGGCCCATATGGGTGCCCATATGGGTGATGGATGGGGGGCGCCATGGCCGGACGGCAATTCGCGGTGTTCATCGATGGTGAAGCGGGAACAACAGGGCTCGATCTCCGCCGTCGCATCGAGGCGCTGGACGGCATTTCGCTCCTGAGCCTGCCGGAAGCCGAGCGGAAGGTTCCGGCGGCGCGGCGGCGCCTGATGGCGGAGGCAGACCTCGTCGCCCTCTGCCTGCCTGACGCGGCGGCGGCGGAATCGGTCGCCCTGGCCGCCGAGCTCGGCGCCGCGGCGCCAAAAATCATCGATGCCAGCACGGCGCACCGCGTCCATCCGGACTGGGTGTACGGATTCGCCGAATTGGCGCCGGGCCAAGCGGAGCGAATCGCCGGCGCTCGGCGGGTGAGCAACCCCGGCTGCTACCCGACCGGCGCAATCGCGCTCATCCGCCCGCTCGTCGATGCCGGATTGCTGCCGCCCGACTATCCGGTGACGGTCCATGCGGTGAGCGGCTATTCCGGCGGCGGAAGGAGCATGATCACCGCCCACGAGGCGAGCGGCGGCCCCGCCTTCGAGCTTTACGGGCTCGCGCTCACCCACAAACACGTTCCGGAGCTCTTCCGTTATTCCGGGCTCTCGCGCCGCCCGGTCTTCGTGCCCTCGGTCGGGCATTTCCGGCAAGGCATGCTCGTCTCGGTGCCTCTTCATCTCGATCTGCTGCCCGGCCGGCCCCGTGCGGTGGATCTCGAGGCAGCGCTGCAGGCGCGCTACGCAGGCGCGGCCCTGGTCTCGCTCGCCCCCTTGCCCGCAGATGGGCGGCTTGAGCCGGAGGCGCTCAACGGGACCGACCGGATGGAGCTTCGCGTCTTCGCCAATGAGGCAGAGCGCCAGGCGGTTCTGGTGGCGCGGCTCGACAATCTGGGCAAGGGCGCGGCCGGGGCCGCGGTGCAGAATATCATGCTGATGCTCGGCCTTTCCGATGCGGCGCCGGCGCGCGAGAAGGCCGCGCTCGATGCATGAAAGGCTGAGGCCGCATGCTTCACCGGCCGGACCTCTCTTTGCCTTCGAAGGAAAAGTGCCGAAAATCGCCTCGGATGCTTTCATCGCGCCCACGGCGGCGGTGATCGGCGATGTCGTGATCGGCGAGCGCTCCAGCGTCTGGTTTCACTCTGTGGTGCGCGGCGATACGCATTTCATTCGTATCGGCGCACGCACCAACATCCAGGATGGCACGATCGTGCATATCGCGACCGGGCAGTTTCCCTGCCTGATCGGCGATGACGTGACGATCGGGCACGCCGCGATCGTTCATGCCTGCACGCTTGAAAATCGAGCCTTCGTCGGGATGGGTGCGACGGTGCTAGACGGCGCGGTGATCGAGGAAGGGGGCCTTCTCGGCGCCGGAGGATTGCTGCCGCCAGGCAAGCGGATCGGCCGCAACGAGCTTTGGATGGGCCAGCCCGCGCGCCTGGTGCGAATCATGAGCGAGGAGGAACGGGCATCGTTCGACGCCAACGCCGCTCACTACGCGGAACTCGCCGCGCGTTTTCGCGCCGGACTGGAAGCGGCGTGACCCCGAAGCGGCGTGATGGGTCGCGACCGATAAGGGGCTCGGAAGGGAGACGATGATGAGGCGTGGCATTCTCGTGCTGATCGCGGCGCTTACGCTCGCCGGCTGCGCCTATATCACGCCGCCGCCCTCGACAGCCCGGCTCCCGCCGGGGGCATTCGGCGGCAATGACGACAACGACATCATGGCGATCAATCTCGCGGTCTGGGCCTTCTCCAACCCGAACCGCACCCATGGCAATCCGGTTGATGCCGTTCGCGCCGTGCTGGCGATCGAGTATTTGGGCGGTCAACTCTGGAGCCCGCGCTGGGCCTTCATGGCCCAGCTCACCAAGCTCCAGATGCTTCAGGCGCGCGAAGAAGTCCGTGCAACACTCGGCATCGCGCAGAATGCTCCGTCCCAGGTGGTGGCGAATGCGCTGCTTGCGCTCTCCTTGAACCCGATACCTCCCGTCGCCGCTCAGGTGCTGCGCGGGCCCGCCTTCACCCTGCCGCCCGAGGTGACGCTGGCGCGGATCGAAAACCTGCCCTACCTGCCGATGGCCAATGTGGCGAGCCAGCACGCGGGCCAGCAGGAATATCCCGGCAACGGACCGTCATGCATGGTTTGCGGCTGAGCAAAGCTGGAGCGTGAGCGGGACAGGATCGGGAAACAGGCTCGCGCCCGGTCGCAGAGAAAAACGCCTCGCGGAGCGAGCACTCTTCGCCGCGTGAATCTGGCATTGGGACAAAGGCCTTTGGATAAAGACCCCTGGGACAAGGACCTCTGTCCCGGCGTTCCAAGAAAGCCGGCGTGAGCCTTCGTCGGTCGAGGGGGTTCAGGCGACTTTGCGCGTGAGTGCCGCCGGCAAGGCAGAGATGGCGCGATTGACGAGCGGGGCGTCGGCCGCCGCGTCGAGCTCCTGGCGGATCACCTCGGCCGTGACGCGGGTCGCCACATCCGTTGCGGCGATCCGCACTTCCGTGATGGCCGCCTTCTCGGCCGCAGCGATACGCTCGACTGCCATGCGTTCGCGTCGTCGCGCCGTTTCCTCCGCCTCCGAAGCGGCTTCCTTGGCGATCCGTTCCGCTTCCGTCTTGGCCGCCTCGAGGAGGCTCTTGGCCTCGGCAAGCGCTGCCTCGCGGCGTGACCTGGCGTCCTTCAGCATTTCCTCTGCTTCCCGGCGAAGCCGGTTTGCCTCGTCGAGCTCGGTACGGACCGCATTGGCGCGTGCGTCCAGCATGCCGGCGACCACCGACCAGAGGCGCTTGCCGAAAATTACGAAAAAAATGACGAAGGCGATAAAAACCCAGAACACCGACTGGACGAAAGGAGAGAGGCCGAGCGAGAAGGTCGTGACCATTGGCTAGCCTTGGGTCGAAGAAGAGGGCGCGGCGAGGCTTGCGGCGAGCGCTGCCTCCAACGTCGAAGCCTGGGGCGGGCGGCCCGTCAGCCGCTCGATCATCGTGCGCGCGGTCTCGCTCGCCACTTCGCGGAGCGCACCCATTGCCGTCGCGCGGGCGGCGTCGATTCGTGCTTCCGCCTCATGCAGCTCGGCCTCGAGCCGCTCGTTCAAAGAAGCTGTCTGCCGGGTGGCGGCTTCGCGTGCCGAATGCGCTGCCGCCGCAATCTCGGCCTGTGCCTCGGCCCGTGCATCACGCGCCGCAGCCGTGAGCTCCGCCACCGCTCTGTCCGCCTCGGTCTTCGCCGCCTTCGCAGCATCGAGATCGGCGGCGATCCGCTGCGCCCGCTCCGCAAGCACCGAACGGAGCTGCGGCAGCGCCCAGCGTGCCAGCAGGAAATAGAGAACAAGGAAGATCAGCACCATCCAGACGACCTGCGCGAGAGTCAGCTCGTTGCCGAACTGGAACTGCGGCATGCCGCCCGATTCTGCTTCCGCGGTCCTGCCCGCGGCCGGCGCAAGGGCGAGCGCGGCGGCCGGCAGAAAGGCAACCGCGCGTCGGAGGGTGGGAAGCATCCGGGGCGCTCCCGGCCGGCTTCTCAGCCGAAAAGGATCAGGAACGAGATGAGCAGGGCGTAGAGCGCGACCGCCTCGGTCAGCGCGAAGCCGAGAATGCCGAGGCCGAACACCTGGTCGCGCGAAGCCGGGTTGCGCGCCACGCTGCTCACCAGGGCGGAGAAGATATGGCCGATGCCGACGCCGGCGCCGGCGACGCCGATCGCGGCAAGGCCGGCTCCGATGTCTCTGGCGAGCATGGCGGCAGTCTGGGGATTCATATCAGCGTTCCTTTCCGTGGGAAGTCAGTGCAGATGCACCGCATCGTGCAGATAGAGGCAGGTGAGGACAGCGAAGACGTAGGCCTGGAGCCCCGCGACGAGCAGCTCGAAACCCACCAGCACAACATTGATGGCAAGCGGGATCACCCCCGCCACGATCCCGATCGCGCCGAGCGCCGCGGCAACGATCAACATGAAGCCCGCGAACACTTCCCAGAGCACGTGCCCGGCCACGATGTTCGCGAAAAGTCGGATGGAGAGGGAAACCGGCCGCGAGAGGAAGGTCAGGATCTCGATCGGCACCAGCACCGGGGCCAGCAGCTTGGGCGCGCCGGCAGGCATGAAATAGGTGAAGAAGTGCAGCTTGTGCTTGACCAGCCCGACGATGATGGAAAGCCCGAAGACGATCACCGCGAGTGCGGCAGTCACCGCGATGTGGCTTGTAAAGGCGAAGAAATAAGGAAAGAGGCCGACCAGATTGCCGAAGAGAATGAAGAAGAAGAGGGTGAAAACGAAGGGGAAGAAGGATTGCCACCCCTCGCCGATAATGTCCTGGCAGAGCCGCGCGACGAACTCATATCCCATCTCGGCGGCGGCCTGCGTCCGCCCTGGAATGAGCGCCCGGGCGCGCATGCCGTAGCCGAACAGTACCAGCACCAGCGCCGCTGTCAGCAGCATCGCCAAATTTGCGTTGGTGAAATTCACCGCGGCGCCGACCGGCCCGAGGCTCGTCGCCAGCCGGAACTGGCCCAGTGCGTCGATCGAGGGTCCTGCCGCCACCCTTGCCCGTCTCCTTACCTGCGCGCCCCGGCGGGGCCGCTCAGATCTCTTTCCCGCCCCCCTGTCCCTGTCCGGGACGGGATCCTTTTTCGTGTCGCGGCCCGAACAGGCGCCACACATTCAGAACGCCCGCCGCCGCGCCAAGCACGACGAAGAGCATGAGCAGCCAAGGCGTCGTCCCGAGCCAGTGATCGAGCGACCACCCGATGGCCACCGCCACCAGCATGGCGGCGACAAGTTCGCCCGCCACCCGGAACCCCATCGCGAGCGGTTTTTCCGCCCAGCCGAGGCCGCCCGCTTTTTCCGGCGGTGCGGCTTCGAGCCCGGACTTCACCCGGGCAGCACGAAGCCGCTCCTCGAAGGAGGGGTCCGGTCCGGCCGGTGGTTCGGCCATAGGCTCTCCTCCGCTCACTCACGCCTTGGCGGAAAGCGCCGGCTTGGTAACGATGGCCTCTCCGGGTGTCAAGGATGCGAAGCCCGGGCGAAATCACCGCCCAGCGGACTCTTCGTAGACTCTCTATTCGGCGGCCATGCGCGGCGGATCGGCCATCTCGCGGGCCGCGGCGAGATCGACGGAAATGAGACGCGAGATGCCGCGCTCCTGCATCGTGACGCCGTAGAGCCGGTCCATCCGCGCCATTGTCAGGGGATGGTGGGTCGCGATCATGATTCTCGTGCCGCA
>JASHVY010000297.1 GCA_030044345.1 Acetobacteraceae bacterium
GCCGCGGGAGGCTTGCGCACCCATCATCGTCGTCGGGTCGAGCGGATTCCCGAGCTTGATCTTGCCGACACGCGCCACCGCCTTTTCGAGGAATTTGTCGAAAATCGATTCCTGGATGAGGGCCCGCGAAGGACAGGTGCAGACCTCACCCTTGTTGAAAGCGAAGAGTGCCAATCCTTCGAGCGCCTTGTCGAGGAATTCATCATCCTCCGCCATGACGTCGGCGAAAAAGATGTTCGGCGATTTGCCGCCAAGCTCGAGCGTCATCGGAATGAGATTTTCCGATGCATACTGCATGATCTGCCGCCCCGTCGTCGTCTCGCCGGTGAAGGCGATCTTGGCGATGCGCGGATTGGCGGCGAGCGGCGCACCGACCTCCGAGCCGTGGCCGTTGACGACATTGAGCACGCCGGGCGGCAGCAGATCGCCGATCAGATCCATCAGCACCGCGAGGCTGAGCGGCGTGTCCGAGGCCGGCTTGATGACAATGCAGTTGCCGGTGGCGAGGGCCGGCGCCATCTTCCATGCGGCCATCAGAAAGGGAAAATTCCACGGGATGATCTGGCCGACGACGCCCATCGGTTCCTTGAAATGATAGGCGACCGTGTCGTTGTCGAGCTCGCCGAGCGTTCCTTCCTCGGCGCGGATGCAGCCCGCGAAATAGCGGAAATGATCGGCCCCGAGCGGGATATCGGCCGCCCGTGTCTCGCGGATCGGCTTGCCGTTATCGATCGTCTCGGTATGCGCGAGAAGTTCCAGATTCTCTTCGATCCGATCGGCGATCCGGTTGAGGATCCGGGCGCGTTCCGCGGGCGCAGTCCGTCCCCAGGCATCACGCGCCGCATGCGCGGCATCGAGCGCGCGCTCGACATCCTCGGCCGAGGAGCGCGCCACGTCCGCGAGCGCCTGGCCGTCGATGGGGCTCGGATCCGTGAAATATCTTCCCTTCACCGGCGCCACCCATTTGCCGCCGATGAAATTGTCATAGCGCCTGCGAAGGGCGGTCGGCATCGGCACGGCGATCTCCGGTTGATCGTTCGGCATGGGACGCTCCTTTTCAAACCGTATCAAACACTTTGTGTGACGGCGGTGCCGTCACATCTCACTCGATGGTCCCATGCTCGCGTTGCGCGACGAATGTTGCATTGATCTCTGTCAATTCCGGAGAATGGAAACGCACGGAACGCGATGGACAGAAGAGCGATAAATATGCGATAAATTTTTGTCCGGCCCCGCCGTCATCCGGAGTGATGTCTCCGATGAATGACATCGTCACCAGGCCACGCACCAAAGTCCGTTTGGCGACGGAGCGGCCTCGTCTCTACAAAGTTATCCTTATCAATGACGATTACACGCCGCGCGCCTTCGTCGTGACCGTGCTCAAGGCGGAATTCCGCATGGGAGAAGAGCAGGCGCAGCGCGTGATGATGACGGCCCACCAGCGCGGGGCCTGCGTGGTCGCCGTCTATACGAAGGATGTCGCTGAGGCCAAGGCCACACGGGGAACGGAGGCGGGCCGCGCCAAGGGCTATCCGCTTCTCTTCACGACCGAGCCCGAGGAATGACGGGCCCTCGCCGCTCTCCGCCAATCCCTCGCGCGCGGGGGTCAGACGAACAGGAGATCGGGCTCCTCGCCGAAGAGGAATCTTCCCACCGTCTCGAAATGTGAGCCGCGCCCCTGGACCTGCTGCGCCACCGCGTGGATATCGCGGAACCGCCGCTCGAACGGGCTGGTCTCGAAGATCGAAGTGGCCCCGGCGCGGGAATAGGCGAAGTCCGCCACCTGCGTCGCCTCGCGGATCACGTATGTCGTCGCGAGCCGGCTCGCGATCCGCTGTTCCATCGTCAGCCGGTCGGTGCGCACCACCTCCTGCCAGACGTCTTTGGCCGTGCCGAGCAGATACATGCGGGCGGCGCGCAGCCGTGCCTCGGTCTCGGCGATCTCGTACTGGCTTATCGGGCTCAGCCGCATCGGATTGCTGAGGCCCCTTGGCGTCTTTTCCATCGCAAGCCCGATCAGCGCATCGAGCATGGCCCGCGCGATGCCGAGCGCCACGCCCGCGAATCCCGGGCCGAAAAGGGTGTTGCTCGAATAATGATAGAGCGTTCCTTCATAGTGCCGCTCGGCAGGGTCGTCGCGGGCGAGCGAATGGTCTTCGGGCACGAAGAGATTCTCGAGCGCGTAGGAATCGCTTCCCGTGCCCCGCAAGCCGATCACGTGCCAGATATCCTGCAATGTGGTTTCCGACGCCGGGAACAGCAGGGTCCGCGTCACCTTCTTGCCGTCCGGCCGAAGCCGCTCGCGTCCATCCCCCTCGGTCACGATGCAATGGGCGCCGATCCATGTCGCGTGACGGACCCCGCTCGCGAAGGACCATTTGCCGGTAACCCGGTACCCGCCCGGCACGGCGACGGCCCGTCCGCCGAACCCCGCGCCCCAGGCCAGGATCGCCTGCGGCTCGCCGCCGAAAATCTCACGCGCCCCATGGGTAGGAAGGAAGGCCGCCGATGAGCCGCAGACATTGTTCTGGCCGAGGCACCAGGCCGTGCTCGCATCGATTGCCGCCACCGCCTCGAGGATGGCGATGAAGGTCGGCGGATCGAGCTCGGCGCCATTGAAGGGGCGGGGAACCAGCAGGCCGAACATCCCCGCCGCCTGCAGCTCGGCAACCAGCCGCTTCGGCAAGCGCCGTTCATGCTCGATCTCCGCCGCGGCGGCGGCAATGCTCGGCGCCAGTGCCCGCACCCGCCCGAGCCAGTCGATCCCGCTGCCATCGCTCCGGGGCGAACCCGCGCTCACCGCCGCTTTCTTCAGCGCTTCATCGGGCATCGGCGGCCCCGCGGACGGATTCCACACCCGGCATGTCCGGTTTCTCCCTCAAGCCGCGCCGCAGGCCCATGCGTCCCTCGCGGCGCTGCCTTCTCTTCCCGATTGCAGATTTGCAGCATCCTGGCTCTGCCGCATTACTTTGGCAAGGAACCCGCCCGCGTTGGATATCGGCCGCGCCCAGAGCAGGATGCATTCGCTCCCGCTTCCGCATCCCGCTCTTGTCATTTGTTTTCCTCCGTGATTCAGACCTACGGTGATCCCACCTTCGGTCATCACGCTCTGGGCGCTCTACACAATCCGCCCGTGCCCCTCTATATAGCCGCCAGATCCGCCGCGTGGCGCGGCATGCGCGGGGTTTTGCCCCGTCTCTGCGCGCCTTTCCTGCTGTTCCCTCTGGCCATTCCCTCGAGCCTTCCGGCGCGGTTCGCCTGAACGCGAGGCCGGGGAAAGAGAGAGATGATGAACGACGCCGCGCCGGGCTTCCTGCCCGAGACCTCCGAAAACGCGTCCTTATCTGGGCTCGCCGCGTCCCTGCCGCGGCGCACCTTCGCCATCATCTCCCACCCGGATGCCGGCAAGACCACGCTCACCGAGAAGCTGCTGCTCTTCGGCGGCGCCATCCGAGAGGCCGGCATGGTGAAGGCGCGGCGCGAGCGCCGCCACACGCGCTCGGACTGGATGAAGATCGAGCAGCAGCGCGGCATCTCGGTCTCGAGCTCGGTGATGACCTTCGAGTTCGAGAACACGGTCTTCAACCTGCTCGACACGCCCGGCCACCAGGATTTCAGCGAGGATACCTACCGGACCCTCACCGCCGTCGATTCGGCCGTGATGATCATCGATGCGGCGAAAGGCATCGAGCTGCAGACGCGCAAGCTCTTCGAGGTCTGCCGGCTTCGCGATATCCCGATCACCACCTTCATCAACAAGGTCGATCGCGAGGGGCGCAATCCTTTCGAGCTCGTGGACGAGATCGCCCAGACCCTGGCCCTCGATGTCTCACCGATGACCTGGCCGATCGGCATGGGCGGGCTTTTCCGCGGCTGCTGGGATTTGCGGCAAAAAAAGCTCATCGGCCTTGCCCGTCCTGGTGACGGGCAAGGTGCCGCCGGCACGCTCGCGGAGCGCGTTCCCGCCGATCAGGCCGCCGAACTGCGCGAGGATGTCGAGATGATCGAAGCGGGCTATTCCGCCTTCGATCTCGAATCCTATCGCGCCGGCCATCTGACACCGATCTATTTCGGCAGCGCGCTCGAGGATTACGGTGTGCGCGAGCTGCTGGAGGGCCTCGTCGCCCATGCGCCGCCGCCGCGCGGCCAGCCGGCGGATGTGCGCATCGTGGCACCCTCCGAGCCTGGCGTCACCGGCATCGTCTTCAAGGTCCAGGCGAACATGGACCCGAACCATCGCGACCGCATCGCGTTCCTGCGCCTCTGCTCGGGCCGTTTCCAGCGCGGCATGAAGCTCTACCAGGTCCGCACCGGCAAGACATTCTCGGTGCAATCGCCGATCTTCTTCTTCGCGCAGGAACGCTCGCTCGCCGAGGAAGCCTGGCCCGGAGACATCATCGGCATCCCCAATCACGGCACGCTCCGCGTTGGCGACACGCTGACCGAGGGCGAGCGCATCCGGTTCTCCGGCGTGCCGGATTTCGCGCCGGAAATCCTCCGCCGCGTGCGACTCGATGATCCGATGCGCGCCAAGCAGATGCGCCGCGCCCTCGAAGATCTCGCCGAGGAGGGGGTGGTGCAGGTCTTCCGCTCGCTCACCGGCTCGGAATGGATCGTCGGAGCGGTGGGTGCGCTGCAGCTCGATGTGCTGACCATGCGGATCGAGCATGAATACAAGCTCAGGGTCGGGCTGGAGCCCGCCGCCTATGATACGGCCCGCTGGATCAGTGCGGACGAGCCTTTGCGCCTCAAGGAATTCATCGAGGCCAATCGCCACGCGATGAGCGAGGACCGGGACGGCGCGCCCGTCTTCCTCGCGCGCAATGCGTGGGAGCTCAATTACATGGCCGAGAAATGGCCGCAGATCCGTTTCCGCACGACCAAGGAGCGCGTCTAGAGCGGGATGAGATCGCTCGGGCTCACCCGTCCCGTTCTCGGTTTTTGTTTTCTCGCGTGATCGAGACCTCCGGTGATCCCACCTCCGGTCATCACGCTCTGAAGCCTCATCCGCTCCGAAGATAGGCGCGGATGAAGAAGAGGGCGGTCATCCCGGCCGTCCAGCAGAGCACCATCACCCGTGTCACCCGCACCGGCACGATGCGCCCGAGACGCGCGCCGCCATAGCCGCCGGCCGCGCCGCCCAGCAACACCGCGATCGTCTCCGGCCAGCGCACCGCGCCCGCGATGACGAAGGCGAGCACCGCGATCGTGTTCGCGGCACTCACCAGCAGCGTTCGCGGCGCGTTCAGCGCCTTGATGTCATGCTCGCCCATCAGGCCCCAGGCCGCCACCATCATCAGCCCGACCGCGCCCCCGAAATATCCGCCATAGATGCCAAGCACGAATTGCAGCACGAGCACGAGACCCGCCGGCGCGCGCTTCTGCCCGCGGAGTGAGAACGAGATCCGCCGGGCGAAGGCAATCGCGAGCGTCGCCGCGAGCAGGAGCCAGGGGATAATGCGGTCGAACGCGGCGGCCGGCGTGCTCAACAGCAGGAGGCTGCCGGCAAGGCCACCCGCCAGCGTCACCACCAGCAGAGAGCTGAGCGCAACGCCGCACACGCGCGCGCGTTCGCCTCCCAGCAGCGCCTCGGCGCGTTCATGATAGGTCCAGGCGCTGGCGAGCCCACCCGGATAGAGCGCGACCGTGCTCGACGCATTCGCCGGAACCGATGGCACGCCCGCCGCGATCAGCGCCGGCAGTGTCACGAACGAGCCGCCGCCGGCGAGCGCGTTCATCGCCCCTGCAAGCAATCCGGCACCGAACAGAAAAAGAACTCCATTCACGCCCGGACGATGGCGCGCCATCCCCAAGGAGGCAATCGCCGGTTCCGGCGCGGCCCGGCCCCTGAACCCTGGACATGACGAAGCCGTGAGATGATGAAACGAGTTTGGCGCGATTCTGGACTCGATTCTAAATTGGCGACAGTCTCGCATGTCGCGTCGAGCGCGCGGCCGCCTTCTCGCCTGGCGGAAATGTCTTCGAATCGGGAGAATTCATGAGCGTCGGAGACACCAGCCCGGCACGCCGCTTCCGCCCGGCCGACGTCATCCGTTACGGCACCGAGCCTCCGCCGCTCGCCGTCATAGCCCGGCTTCCCTGGCATCCGTGGCTCATCGTCGGCATCACCTGCATCGGGGCTTTCATCGGCCAGCTCGATGCCAGCATCGTCCAGATCGCCTTGCCGATATTGGGGACCAGGTTCAAAGCCTCGCTCGAATCCGTGAGCTGGGTCTCGCTTGCGTACCTGCTCGCCTTCGCCGCCTCCTTGCCGATCTTCGGTCGTCTCTGCGAGATGTTCGGCAGGAAATCGCTCTATCTCCTGGGCTATCTTCTTTTCACTGTCGCAACGTCTCTCTGCGGCTCCGCTCCCAATCTCGCATGGCTGGTTGCCTTCCGCCTCCTCCAGGGCATTGGCGGGGCATTGCTCGGCGCGAACAGCATCTCCATCCTCGTCAAGGCGGTCGGTGCGGATCGGCGTGCCCGCGCGCTCGGTATTTTCTCGGCTGCCCAGGCCGTCGGTGTCAGTCTCGGTCCCGTCATCGGCGGCGTGCTGCTCGGCGCCTATGGCTGGCGCGCGATCTTCTGGGTTGCGGTGCCCTTCTCGGCCGCCGCCTTCCTCATCGGCTGGCTCGCCTTGCCGCAGACGACCGGCCTCGCCAAGGACAAGGTGTTCGATTGGCAGGGCGCGCTCTGCCTCACGCCGGCGCTGATCGCGCTCGTTCTCGCCCTCAATCAGGTATCGGTCTGGGGCCTCGCCTCACCCGCCCTGCTTTTCTGTGCGGCGCTCTTCGCGATATTGATGATATTTCTTATCCGGCACGAACACGCCTTCGCCTTCCCCTTGCTGGATTTTCGGCTGTTCGTGCGGCCCGCCTTTTCCTGCGGCATCGTCGGCGTCGTGCTGGGATATGCGCTGCTCTACGGCATGTTCTTCCTGATGTCCTTCGCCCTTGTCCGCGGCTATCACGATCCCGCGACACTGGTCGGGCTCAGGCTCGCGATCGTTCCGGTGGCACTCGGCCTCGTCGCTCCCTTCAGCGGCGCGCTGACCGATCGGCTGGGTCCGCGCGTCCCGAGTGTGGGGGGAATGGCGGTCTCCATCCTGGCTCTGCTCCTTCTTTCGATCGCTGCCACGCACCCGCATGCAAGCCGCTTCGTGGACGGAGCCGGGCTTGCCCTCTTCGGCGCCGGGCTTGGTGTGTTCATCGCGCCCAACACCAGCGCGACGATGAGCGCCGCCCCGGCCGATCTCTCCGGAGAGGCCGGCGCCCTGGTCAATCTCATGCGGGTCCTCGGCACCAGCCTCGGCGTCGTCTCCGCCTCCTCGATGCTGTCATGGCAGATCCAGGCGGGGACCGGCGTTCATTCGAGCGCGGTGATCTTCGAGGGCCGGCACCTGCTCAAGGCAATCGAGAGCGGCTTCGCGATGCTCATGGTCTTCGCATTGATCGCCGGCCTCGCCTCGCTCGTCCGTGCCCCGCGCCCTGCCTGACGCTGGCTACTTTTAGCCCCCGAGACGCAGGGCCACGCTCACGCCGAGGGCCAGCGCGACGAAAGAGAGGAGAGCCATCGGCGCAATGCGGGGCGCGGCTTCAGGCATCGTGTGCATCCCTTCCATTCCGCCCATGCCTTGCTTGCCGTCGGGCGCCATTTCGTGCCCTCGTGCGTGTGCCGCGGTCTCGCGCGCGCCTTTTCGCACCGTCAGCATCCCGTGCTTGAGCCCGTTCGTCACCAGCCACCAGTTCATCGGATAGGCGAGCAGGAACCCGACGAAGAGCGCGATGCTGATCGCGAACCAGAATGCGGGCCGCACCGCATCCGCCGCCGCGGGAACCGAAGCACGCCAGGCGGCGGCCACGGGAAGCATCCCCGCCATCAGGAGATTCATCGAGAGCAGCTCGGCCATGAATGTCTGCCTGAGCGAGCGCAGAAAGGAGCCCCCGGCCATCTCGCGCATGAAGAGCGCCTGGAAGATCGTCCAGCCGAACCCGAATCCCAGCAGATATTCGAGCGCCATCTCCCCCGGCCCCCGCAACGCGAGCAGCCCGGCGATGACCGCCCCGGCAATGATCCCGATCCCGTCACCGGCCACGCAATGCATCGTCGAGCCGAGAACCTGCCGCCAGGTCGCCGCCACGTAACGCTCATGCAGGCCGGGCAGAGGCTCGCGGCAGCCGAGAACGTAAAGGAACGCCCCGATCGGCCCGGTATAAAGCGTCACCAGCACGAAACCCCATTTGAGCACCGTGGATTCCGGGGTCCCGCGAATATCGACGGCGACGAACACGACCGAAAGCGCGGTCAGGACGAACCAGAGCAGCATCACACCCTGGAGCATGGTCTCCGCCCGCTTTCTTTCTCGGATCCGAAACGAGAAGAGACTATCCCCCGGCGCCTTCCGCCGCCAGCACCCACCGGAGAATCCGGTTTCTCCCGCTCAGGTCATATAGGCGTGGACCACGCGGATGAGCTCTTCCGCGGCCCGTGAACGCTCGGCCTCGCTCTGCTGCGGATCGGCGACATGCGCGCGGATATGATGCTCGATCATCGCCGCGATGAAGCCTTCGAGCGCGCCCCGGCAGGCGGTCGCCTGCTGGATCAGGGCCATGCATCTTTCATCCTCCGCGAGCGCCTCCTGCATTGCCGCCACTTGCCCGCGGATCCGGCTCAATCGGTGCGTGAGCTTCCGTCTCTCTGCATCCGTGTAAAGCATCGTCGGATTGCCTCTTGAACCCATACTGGAGGGGAGTATATGGCCACTTGGCCGGCGGGCTTCGAATCCCTCCGGTCTTGTCCATCAACCTCAGTCAGGGACCGCATGAAACCCCGTTCAGCCAGCCAGTCCGCGGAGGACCATAGTCGGCGCGCCGCGCCCGCTATGTCGCTTGCCGTCGATTGGATGACGACCCGGGCCGGAGACGCGGCCGAAGGAGCGCGCGCCGCGCGCTAGACCGAAGCCGTCGATCCCTCCCGGGTTCAAGCCAACGCTTGCTCGAAGGAGGGATCGCAATGATCTTCCACAGGACCCCCATGGATCGGCCGCGTGCGCCGATCCGCAACAGCGCGCCGGACCGCGCGATGCCGCGCCGGGCGCGGCTCATCGCTCGCTGGCAACAGGACCTCTCCGGCCGGCTCTCCTGCCGCTGGAGAGTCGTGCGCGAGCCTCCAGGCAAACCGTGGGACTGATCCGCCCCGAAGCCCGCTCCCGCATCGGAGCCTTTCCCCACCCCTCCCGTTTCGTCCTGGAGGCGCGCCATGTCCGCCGAAACCGAGCTTGTCCTGCCGCTGGATGCCAACCCCATCACCGTCCCCGATGGCATGGAAGCGCGGCTCAGGGACCGTTTGCGCCTCGAGCGGCTGCGCAGCGGGAGGCAGAGCCTCGCCAACCGCCTCGCTCTCGGTCTCGCGCTGATCGGGCCCGGGCTCCTCGTCATGCTCGGCGACAATGATGCCGGCGGCGTCATCACCTATGCCCAGACCGGGGCAAGCTATGGCTTGAGCCTCTTCATCCCGCTGATGATCCCGCTCGGCTTCATCGCCTATCTCGTG
Source organism: Acetobacteraceae bacterium (assembly GCA_030044345.1). Classification (GTDB taxonomy): domain Bacteria; phylum Pseudomonadota; class Alphaproteobacteria; order Acetobacterales; family Acetobacteraceae; genus JAKAWQ01. The sequence goes on from JASHVY010000297.1 coordinate 9,553, forward strand.
CAGGAGATGACGATCCGCCTCGGCGCCGTCACCCGCCGCGGCCATGCCGAGATGATCTGGAAGCGCTATGGCGCCTTCTGGGGGGCCTTCTCGCTGATCGATCTGGTGGTCGCCAACGTGCTGACGCTGATGACCGAGTTCATCGGCATCCGTGTCGCGAGCGAGATTTTTCACCTCTCCTATCTCGTGACGATCCCGGCCGCCTTCGCCTTCATCGTCGGCATCCTTCTCTTCCTCAATTACGCGCGCTGGGAGCGCATCTCCCTCTTCGTCGCCGCCTTCAATCTCGTGTTCGTGCCCCTGGCCCTCGCGTCGCACCCGGACTGGGCCGCGATCGGCCGCACCTTCGCCGGCAGCGGCTGGGCTCTTCCCGGCGGGCTCTTCTCGGCCTCGTTCCTGATCCTCGTCTCCGCGAACATCGGCACCACGATCGCGCCCTGGCAGCTCTTCTTCCAGCAATCCTGCCTGGTGGACAAAGGCCTGCTGCCGAAGGACATCCCGGCAAGCCGCCGGGACCTGATGCTGGGCGTCACAGGAATGGTGATGGTCGCCATTGCGATCATCGTGCTCGCCGGGCAGCACCTGCATGGGCTGCCGAACGCATCCTCGCTGAGCGATGATTCCGTGCTCGCCGGCATCGGCGCAAAGCTCGGCCAGGGCGCGATGGCCGTGTTCGCGCTCGGCCTCGTCGAGGCGGGACTGATCGCCTCGATCGTCATCACCGCGAGCACCGCCTGGGCGATCGGTGAGGCCTTCGACGTTCCGCGCTCGATCAATGTCTCTCCGCGCCGCTCGCTCGTCTTCTACGCCCCCGCCATTGCCGGCACGGCCATCGCCGCCGCGGTGCTGATGCTGCCGCATGTCCCCGTCGGGTTCCTCAACCTCACGGTCCAGGTCGTTGCCACGGTCTTCATGCCGGCGGCCATGCTCTTCCTGCTGATGCTGCTCAATGATCGCGAGCTGATGGGTGAGCACGTGAACTCGAGCCTGCGCAACGCGCTCTCGGTCGGCGTGATGGTCATGCTGATCATCTGCAATGGCCTCTACGGCATCGCCACGATCTTCCCCCACGCGTTGTAGGAGGCCCCCATGCCCCGCAAGGCCCGTTCTTTCCGCTACGAAGATCGTCATCCGGCCGGCTTGGATTCGGGCCCGGCGATCGCCGCGATCGCCCATGCGGAAGGCTGGCTCGAGCCGCTGCCGCCGATCACGCGGATCGCTCTGCGCCCCTGGCAGCGCGCCGTCTTCTGGGGTCTCAGGGTCTATATCGCCATCATGCTCATCGTCATGGGCTGGGGTTTCGTCCACGCCACGGGCGGATGAGACGGGGCCCAAAGGCGTGATCCGGTCGAGATATTGATCGCGCGAGAGCAGCATCGCATCCTCGATGCTGCTCCCGATCCGCCATGCGCGCAGAGAGGCCGATCCGCTCGCATTCCATCGGCGAAGCGGCGCTTGACGTGCCGCCAAAACGCGGCGTCTATAAAGGTGCCCATAACCATGTCGTCTGTGGCCGACAGGATATCGGGGAGTGCCGTCCATGACTCCAAATGACAGTCGGCCGGACCAGAGAAAAGATCTTCAAGATTTCGTAGGCCTGTCGCACGCGCCCATCGTGGCCTATCTGCAGAAACAGGCCCTTCCCCGCATGCCGCGTCAAAAAGGGGCCGGGGCTCTTCCCGGCATCTTCCAAAAAATGAAGATTTTCTTGCCAAATAATCAATGGCGCTGGCTAAGCGAGTATCTCCGCTGCCGGATCGGACGCAAACATCCCTTTCTCTGCTATGAGGACCCGGAACGCGATAACGGGATCTATCACCTCGAAGGCGATGGCGAACATGATGCGGACGAGATCCGCATCGCCCTGGCCGGCGATTGGGGCACCGGCACGGACGAAGCCTTCATGGTGGCCGAGCGCATCAAGTCGTTCGACCCGCATTACGCCATCCATCTCGGCGATGTCTATTTCGTCGGCGATCCAACGGAGGTCAGGGAGAACTTCCTCGGAATCCCCAATCCGCAGCATGCCTATAAGCCGTGTGTTTGGCCCAGGGGTTCCCGCGGCACCTTCTCGCTCAACGCCAATCACGAAATGTATGCGCGCGGGTACGGATATTTCCCGCTGATGCTGCCGGAGCTCGGGCTCAGCATCCACGGCCGGCCGCAAGGCCAGAAGGCCAGTTTCTTCTGCCTCGAGAACCAATATTGGCGGCTGGTTGCCCTCGACACGGGATACAGATCGATCAACATCCCGATCATCGAGGACATTCCTTTCTTTTCCCCCGACTGCGCCTTGCCCGGTCCGCTCATGGCGTGGCTTCGCGAGAGTGTTTTCAGGCCGGAGGACAAGCGCGGCATCATCCTTCTCGGCCACCACCAATATTGTTCCTGTTTTCAGGCAGGGTACACGCGGCAAGCCGAGCAATTGGCTGAGTTCATCCAGCGCCCCGTCCTCTGGTTCTGGGGACACGAGCACAGGCTCGCGATCTACGAAAAATTCCAGGCCGGAAAAGGCATCACAGCCTTTGGCCGCTGCATCGGCCATGGCGGCATGCCGATCGCGCTGCCGCCCGATCAGGTCATTCATCCGGAATGCCAGGCCGAATTCCTGGATTATCGGCCCTATCCCAACGATGAGAATCTGAAGATCGGCTTCAACGGCTTCGCCCGGCTGACATTCCGGCGGGAAACACTCGCGGTCGAGTATGTCGATCTCAACGACACTGTTCTCTTCGAGGAAAGCTGGAAGATCGAGGAAGGTGGGGCGCTGGAACGCACGGCCGCTTCCGACGCCCCCCTCCGGAAACCGCAGGCAATGCCGATTTCGTGACGATGGCTGAGCCTATTGCTCTAACGCGCCGGCGCGGCGGCGAGCAGGCAGAGAAGCTCGAACAGGATCGAGGCGCCGTGCAGCGCGGTGAGGCCAGCATGGTCGAAGGGCGGCGAAACCTCGACGAGATCGGCGCCCACGAAATCATGCCCGGTCAGGCCGCGCAGCAGCCGCATGGCCTCGATCGTGGTGAGGCCGCCCGCCTCGGGCGTGCCGGTGCCGGGCGCGTAAGCGGGGTCGAGAGCGTCGATATCGAACGAGAGATAGGTCGGCCCGTCGCCGATCACACGCTCGGCTTCGCTGAGGGCCGCGCGCCAGCCAAGGTCCTGGAACTCGTCCATCGGCATCACGCGCATGCCGCTCTCGCGGCTGAAGCGCCACATGTTCGGGTCATTGACCGTGCCGCGAATGCCGATCTGGATCACCCGTTTCGGGTCGAGCAGGTTCTCCTCGACAGCACGGCGAAACGGCGCGCCATGATGAAAGCGCGAGCCGAGATAATCATCGCCGGTGTCGCAATGGGCGTCGATATGCACCATGCCGAGCGGCCCATTGGCGGCGACGGCACGCAGGATCGGCAATGAGATCGAGTGATCGCCACCCACCGCGAGCGTCGTCACTCCGGCCGCCTTCACCGTGCGGAAGAACGCAGCGATCTCGGCGAGCGCGGCTTCGAGCGTGTAAGGCTGCTCGATCCAGCAATCGCCGAGATCGGCGACGCGGCGGCCGGCGAAAGGGGCAATCCCGGTCGCGGCATTGATGATGCGCATCAGGCTCGACTGGTTGCGCACCTCGCGCGGGCCGTGCCGCGCGCCCGGCCGGTTGGTCACGCCGCCATCGAACGGCACGCCGATGACGCCGATATCGAGCCCCGCCAGATCCTCGCTATAGGGCAGGCGGAAGAAGGTGGGCACGCCGGTGAAGCGCGGGCGCACCTGCGGGTCGGCAAGCTCGGGATAGCGTTGCGGCGACTTGATCGGGCTCATCGAAGGCCTCCATGCACGGGGGACGGTCCAAGCGCGCCGATGCGGCGGGCCCGCTCGGCAAGCGCGCGGCGGGCGAGCGAAGCATCCGCAGCCAGCGCGACCAGCCCCGGCAGGTCCAGCGGGTGCAGGAGCAGCGAGGCGAGCAGGCGGAGCCTGCGCACCCGGCCGCCCGCATCGAGGGCTGCGAGCGCGCTCCGCGGCAGGCTCCGCTGCGCCGGGTCGCAGACGGCGCGCAGCACCGCGAAGGGCAGCTCATGACGCGCGGCCACCTGCGCGACCGCCCCGCTCTCGAGATCGACCGCCGCCGCGCCGGTCGTGCGCCAAAGCTGGCGCTTGGCATCGGCGCTGCCCACCACGGCGCTCTCGCCGAGCAGAAGATCGTCGGTCGGCCCACCCAGCCTCCGGTCGAGCTCGGGATCGGTCTGCCAGCTCTGTCCGGCGGCGAGCACCGTGCGCGGGATGAGGAGGTGGCCGGGCTTGAGCCGCGGGTCGAGGCCGCCGGCCAGGCCGAAGCTCAGCAGCGCGCGCACCCCGCCCGCAACCAGCTCCTCGGCCGCCACCTCCGCCCCCGCCGCCGTGCCGCCGCCCGTCGTGACAACGCCGCCGAGCGGGCGGGAGGCTCGCGCTTCCATCGCCAGCCCGACGACGATGCCGATCGCCATGTCAGAGCCCATTTGAGAACGCTACCGTAGTGGTCGTCCGACGCGTCTTTCTGCGCTTCCGGTGCTCACGGCTGGTTGGTTTGGCGATCAATTTCATGACTTCCCTTCGGGCTTCGGCGAATCGCCTTTCCGCCAGAAGCCATATTGATCTTCCAAGGCCGCTCCGCTCCGGTTCTCGAAAGCCGCGCCGGCCAGCGCCTGCGGCGCTTCCGACTCATCACAGCGCATTCTCATACGGGCTCTCAGAACCCGAACGCCACGCGCTCGGCGCCGCGCGCTCTGAGATCGCGATAGCGCGCGAGGGCGAGGAGCGGAAAATAGAGCCGGTAGCCGTGATAATGGAGATAGAAGACACGCGGAAAACCCACCGCGTTGTAGGCCTCCTCAGGCCATTCGCCGTTTTTTTCGAGCCGCGCGAGAAGCCAGGAGATCCCGCGCGCGACGGCCGGATGGGCGACCTCGCCCGCCGCCATCAGCCCGAGCAGGGCCCAGGCCGTGTGCGAAGGCGTGCTCTCGTGATAGCGCCCGTGCGGTGCCTGCGCATAGGTTTCGCAATCCTCTCCCCAGCCGCCATCCTCGCGCTGGCAGGAGAGAAGCCACGCGACCGCGCTTCGCATGCTCGGGGCCTCGCGCGGCATGCCGACCGCGTTGAACGCGCAAAGCACCGACCAGGTGCCATAGATGTAGTTCGTTCCCCAGCGGCCGAACCAGCTTCCTTCCTTCTCCTGCTCGTTCTCGAGGTAGCGGATCGCCCGGGCCAGCACCTTCTCCTCGGGCCGATGCCCGATCTGGGCAAGGAAGGAAACGCAGCGCGCCGTCACGTCCGCGGTCGGCGGGTCGAGCAGCGCGCCATGATCGGCGAAGGGAATGTGATTGAGAACGTAATGCGTGTTGTCGGCATCGAAGGCGCCCCAGCCGCCATTCCTGCTCTGCATGCCGATGATCCACGCGGCCGCGCGCGCGATCGTGCCCTGGTGCGCGGGATCGCCGGCGCGATGGAGCAGCATGCCGACCACGGCCGTGTCATCGACATCGGGGTAATGCGGGTTCGCATATTGAAAGGCCCAGCCGCCGGGCGGTGTTTCCGGCCGGGCCATCGCCCAGTCACCGGCGATATCCGTGATCTGCAAGGGTGCGAGCCAGGCGGCCGAAGCGGCCGCCTCCACGCCATGGCCGGCTTCGGCGAGTGCATGGCCGGCAAGACCGGTATCCCAAACCGGCGAAACGCAGGGCTGGCACCAGGCGCGATCGGGCGAGACCACCAGGAGCTTTCTTACCGATTCCCAAGCGGTCGCGGCGGCTTCGTCGTCGCGGCCAAGCGCGTCGAACATCATCACCGAGTTCGCCATCGCCGGATAGATGGCGCCGAGCCCATCCTCGCCGTTGAGCCGTTCGAGAACGAAGGAAACCGCGCGCGCGAGCGCGCGCTGGCGGAGCGATTTCGGCGCGAACGGCTCGACGCGGCGGAGAATTCCATCGAGAGCGACGAAGCTCTTCCCTGGAAGCGAGTTGTCCGGCGCCTGGATCCAGTTCCGGATCGTCTCCGGCGGTTTGCGGAAGAGCTCCGCGATCTCGATCCGCCGCGGATTGCGGGCCCGCGGCTTGAGCGCCATCAGCACGAGAAGCGGGACGATGACGGTGCGCGACCAGTACGAAACCTTCGAGAGGTGAAAGAAGAACCAGCGCGGCAGCAGCATGATCTCGATCGGCATCACCGGCGCCGCGCGCCACGGCGCCGCGCCGAAAAGCGCCAGTTGAACGCGGGTGAAGACATTCGTCCGTTCGGCACCGCCTGCGGCGAGAATCGCTTCCCGCGCACGGCGCATATGCGGTGCGTCGGGGGAATCGCCGATCGCCTTGAGCGCGAAATAGGCCTTCACGCTGGCCGAGATATTGAACGCACCGTCATGAAAGAGAGGCCAGCCGCCATGCGATCCCTGGATCGCGCGCAGATGCACGCCGATCTTCTGCTGGAGCGGGGCGTCGATCCGGTCGAGATAATGTTCGAGCAGGACATATTCGGCGGGAATGGTGGCGTCCGCCTCGAGCGGGAAAACGAAATGCCCATCCTGCCGTTGATAGGCGAGAAGGGCGGCAGTCGCGCGACTGATCCCTTCCTCGAGACGGTCTCCGGCCCGGTCTTCGCTCAGCGTCTCGCTCGGCATCCTCTCATCCGTCTGTTTGCGCCAGGAGCATCTCCGCGGCATGGCTGCCGGACCTGATGGCACCCTCGATCGTGGCCGGCAAGCCGGTTGCGGTCCAATCCCCGGCGAGAACGAGATTGGCGAGGCCTGTCCGCACCCCCCAGCGCGCATCGGGCCGGCGCCGCTCCTGCGCCGGGGTCGCCGCGAAGGTCGCCCGCTTTTCCTTCACCACCCGCACCGGGGGCAGCGGGCCGGCAAGGTCGAGCGCGCGGCAGACTTCCGGCCAGATCGCGGCGGCAAGGCTCTCCGCCGGCTCGTCGATCACCCGCTCGGCCGCGCTGACGGTGACGGAAACGACCTCCGGCTTGACGAACACCCATTCCGTGAGCCCGCCGATCAGGGCCATGAAGCCGGCAGGCCCCGGCTCGGCGCGGGTGCGGAAATGGACGTTCAGGATCGCCTCGAATGCGTCCGGAACCGTGAGCTGAGGCAGCAGGGTCTTGGCGACCGGCGCCGGCACGGCGAGCACGACAGAATCCCCCCTCCCGAGCGGAACCTTCTCGCCCGCGATGATGAGTGCCGTGACGCGATCCTGGGCAATCTCGATCCCGGTGACGCGACGGCTGAAATGGATCTGCGCTCCGCCCGAAACGAGCCGGGCAAGTGCAGGGTCGATGAAGGATTCGGAAAGGCCGATGCGCGGGGTCAACGTCACCGCGGCCGACCCGCCACGCGCCAGGCTCTCGCTGAGGACGCGGCCGAAAAGCCAGGCCGAGCCCACCTCCGGCCGCGCATTGAGCGCCGAGACCGCGAGCGGCTCGAGCAGCCGGCGGGCGAGCGGCCCACTGCCGATCACCTCCCGCACGCTCGCCTCGCGCGGGGCCCGAAGCAGCCGCGCCAACGTCAGATATTCACCGAGCCGCGTGCCCGGAACGCGGCGGCCCGGCAAAAGCACCCACCAGGGCAGCCTGCCCCGATTGGGCCGCAACACCCAGCGCTCATTCGTCGCGAGATCGAAGAAGGGAAAGAGCGCCCGGTCCGGACCATGCATCGTGGCGCGGGCGCCGATCGCCTCGAGATAGGCAATGGCCGCATGGTTGCCGGCAAGGATGAGATGGTTGCCATTGTCGATCCGGCAGCCGAGTTCGCGGTCGAAATAGGAGCGGCAGCGCCCCCCGGCCGCCGGCCCAGCTTCGTAAAGAACCACCGGCCGCCCACGCCCGGCGAGCGCGAGGCCCGCGGAAAGCCCTGCCAGCCCCGCGCCGACGATATGGACCGTACCCTGAGCCTCGTCCCTGGACGCTGGACGGGACCTCTGCCCTGACACCGTCAGGCCAGCCCGTGGCGGAGCGCGAGCCAGAGCTTCTGCCAGCCGGGAACGCTGACAGGTTGATCGAGCTGCTTCCAGCCGCGCCGCTCGAGCCGGGCAAGGATGGCGGCATAGGTTTCCTTCATCAGCCGTGCCGGGCGCATGGCCTTGGCGTCGCAGGCACGCATCGCCTCGGCGGCACGCTCGAAATGGCTGTGGGCGAGGGCGGCGGTGCGCGCGCAGACGAGCGGCAGGCCCGGCGCCCTGAGGGCGGCGGCGGGATCGGGCGGCACGCGCGCGGCTTCGAGCCATTCGCGCGGCAGATAAAGCCGCCCCCGCTCGGCATCCTCGACAAGGTCGCGCAGGATGTTGGTGAGTTGCAGCGCCCGGCCGAGCGCATTGGCGACCCGATCCGCCGCCGGCGAGGAATCGCCGAAGATGCGGACCGAAAGCCTTCCGACCGCAGCGGCGACGCGGTCGCAATAGAGATCGAGGGTGGCAAGATCGGGGGCGATGATCGGCGTTTCGGCGTCCATCTGCATGCCGTCGATGATCGCGAGAAAATCTTCTCGCCTCAGTCCGTAGCGAGGCACGGCAGCCGCCAGGACGCGAATCACGGGTCCTTCCGCCGGTCCTTCCGCCGGTCCTTCCACTCGTCCTTCGGTCGCGTCCTGCGCGCCCTCCGTGCCGCGATAGAGCGCCTCGATCCGGGCGCGCCAGCCATCCAGGGCCACCCGCTTCGCCGCCATCGCCTCCGGCCCGGCGTTTGTCTCATCGTCGGCGATGTCGTCCACGATGCGGCAGAACGCATAGAGCGCGTACATCGCGGTGCGGCGTTCCTTGGGCAGCACGCGCATCCCGCGATAGAAGGAGCTGCCGGCCTCGCGGACGATGGCGGCAACCGCCGCGCTGTCGCGATCGGTCACCGTCTCCGCCTTCTCGCGCAAATCCTCCGTCATGGCAGAAACCGGAAGGAGGCGAGCAGGCTCGCCGCGAAATCCGTCCGCTTGAGCGCGACGCGCCCGGCAATCGGGTCCCCCTTTCGGAGCCGGGCGGCCAGACGATGGGAGAGCCCGACGATCACCGCAGTCTCGAGGCGCAGCCTTCGGCTCCGCGTCCGCCGCGGCAGATCTCGGGCCACGCGGTTCAGCGCCGCGACCTGATCGAGCAGCGCGTCGAGCACGTGCCTCAGCCCCGGGCTTGCCGCCGGCGCATTGAGATCGCCGAGCGTCGCGCCGTGCGCGGCAAGAAGGTCCTGGGGCAGGTAGCAACGGTCGAGCGCATTGAGATCGGCTTGGCAGTCCTGCAGATGGTTGAGCACCTGCAGCGCCGTGCAGAGCGCGTCCGAGGGCGGGTAGGTGTCCTTGTCCTCGCCATGCAGGTCGAGCACGTGGCGGCCGACCGGCATCGCCGAATAGCGGCAGTAATCATAGAGCTCCTCCCAGCCGGCATAGCGCAGCTTGGTCGCATCGCGTCGGAAGGCGATCAGGATGTCGCGGGAATGGCGAGGGGTCGTTCCGGTCTCTGCGAGGCTCGCGCGCAGCCGCGCGGCGCTGGGGGCGGCTCCATCCTCCGCCTCGCCCATGAGCACGGCTTCCATCACGTCGAGCCGCGCAATCTTGTCCTCGGGCGCCAGCACCGCGCTGTCGGCGATGTCGTCGGCATTGCGGGCAAAGCCATAGAAGGCGTGCACGTGGCGGCGAAGATCGGGCCGGATCAGCGCCGAGCCGACGGGAAAATTCTCGTCCCCGCGATCCTTGCCCGACCAGGTTTCGACGCTCGCCGTGCCGCCGCTCAAGATTGCGCTCCGCGATAGGCGCGGCCTTTCCAGACGACCCCGCGCCCGCGCCAGTGATCGACCGCGGAGCCGATGGTGGCGGCGAGATAGAAGGCCGCGATCAGCGGCAGAAACGGAGCCCAGAGCAGGGATCGGCCGAAGCGGCGCAGGGTCGGCGCATAGAGCAGGGCGGAGAGCGCCCAGGAAGCGAGGCCCGCGAGCCGCGCCACGCCATGGCCGAAGAGCGTGGCCGCCGGCGGGACGAGGAAGACGAGCCCGAGCCCGAGCACCGTCGCGGCGAGAAGCAGGACGGAATGGCGGAGCTGCACGAAGGCGGTGCGGGCGATCATTCGCCAGATCTCCCCGAAATCCGGGTAGGCGCGGCGGCTTCGGGCCAGCCGCGAATGGCCGAGCCAGATCTTTCCGCCCGGCTTGATCCTGTGGGCGAGCGCCACGTCATCGATCAGCGCGCCCTTGATCGCGGCAATCCCCCCCGCCCGCGCCAGGGCGGCCCGCCGCACCAGGATCGACCCGCCGGCTGCCGCGGCGACCGGCCGGCGCGAGCCAGCAGCAGCAGCGCG
>JASHVY010000298.1 GCA_030044345.1 Acetobacteraceae bacterium
TGGCTCACGGAGCGGCTGCGCCCGCTCAATGTCGCGGTGAGCCGCGTGGCGCAGGGCGTGCCGATCGGCGGCGCGATCGACCTTCTGGATGACGGCACGCTCGCGACCGCGCTGAGGGCGCGCCAACCATTTTAATCATGGGCATTTTAATCATGGGCATTTTAAGCATGGGCCGTTCTGAGCGTGATCGCCGGTCATGCAGCCGCCAGCGCGTGGAAAGCGGCCGGATGAGTCTGCGTCACCAGCTTCCGGCTGCCTGGGGCTGATCCCGACGAAGCGCTTGCCGGGCCCAGCGAAGCTGCCGATCGGCAGCACGCAATCTGACCTCGTCGGAGGCGAGTCCCGCAAGCGCACGAAGGGACCGCAACTGGTTCTCATCCAATGCGCGCGGCCTGTGATCGATCACGCAGAGGGAGCCGAGCGCGAAGCCATCGGCATCGATCACGGGAGCGCCGGCATAGAAGCGAAATGCGGGGCCGCCGGAAACCGCCGGGTTCTTCGCGAATTGCGCGTCGAGAGCCAGATTCTTAACCGAGAACACGTCTTTCTGCAGAATGGTATGATTGCAGAATGCCCAGCTCCGCGGAGTTTCCGCGATTTCCAACCCGTAGCGCGACTTGAACAACTGGCGTGTCGGGGTGAGCAGGGTCAGCAATGCGATGGGCATCTTCAAACCATGACCGGCGAGCCAGGTGAGACGGTCGAAAGCTTCTTCCGGGGGCGTATCCACCAAGCCCGATCTTTTGAGCGCCGCGAGGCGCTGGCCTTCATTCGGCGCGAGCGGGAATGGCGGGGTGCCTTCGATCGGCTCCGCTGAGCCTGGCGCATCGCGCAGGATGGCGCGGACGGCATCCGGCAGGAGCTCCGGCCGCCTGACGTAAGCCTCCGCGCCGGAACCGCGGGATGCGCCCTGCAAACCGGGCATCGCCGCATTGCGGCTGCCGAGCACAATGATGCGCGTATGTCCGAGCTCGGGGTTCGCGCCGAGGCTGCGCAGGAGCGAAAGCCGTTCCGGATTGCCTTCCTCCAGATCGATGATGATCACGGAGGGAAGTCGCGAGCCGATCGCGAAGGATGCCGAATAGGGATCGCTATAGCCCTCGACAAAGGCTTCCCCGACGGTCTGCAGGATCTTTTGATATCGCGGCAGGCGTCCGGAAGAAGCGACGAGGATCACGATTGCCGAAGAGGACGCGGAAGGCGCGTTCACTCCGGATCGCAAGGAGAGGACGTCGGCGCGGTACACGCGCCGATGGCCGCCGGGAGTCTTCCATGAGCCGAGTGCGCCGCTTTCGATGAGCAGTTGCGCGGTGCGCACCGATATGCCCAGCAATTTCGCGGCCTGGGCGGTTGTCAGAATATCCTTTTCCGCCGGCGCCGAATTTCTTTCCTGCACAACCGTACTCTCTAGCCGAAACCGAGATCGGCGTCACGCGTTTGCGCGCTTTGTTACCATTGACATGAATCGGGTCCAACAATTGATTTGCTAAATTTGATAGAATTGATAAATATGAAGCGTCGTTGGAATCGGAGCGGATGTCCTTTCCCGTGCAAAGGCGCCTTCGCGGATGGATTTCATGTGCCGGCAAGCAGGCGGCCGGGCTGCTCCGCGCTTCCCTTCCATCCGTGAGCGGTCCCGCAACGAAAAATCCGCGATTCAGCCTGCGATGGTGACGGGCAGAGATCCATCGGCGGCGCACGGAGCCGGTTTTTCATCTCGCTGAAAGGAAGATCGATGCAAACGGAAGAGAGAGCGGCCCCGGGCGCCGAGGCCGAAGAAGCTGCGTTCGTCGCACGTGTTGCCGCCAATCAGCGGGCGCTGGCCGCGAATCTCAGGAAAACCTATGATTTCATCGTGTGCGGCTCGGGGTCTTCGGGCTCGGTCGTCGCGCGCCGGCTGGCCGAGAACCCGAATGCGAGCGTCCTTTTGCTGGAAGCCGGCGGTGAGGACGCGGTGCCGAACGTCATGGATGCCGGGCTCTGGTTCACGAATCTCGGCAGCGAGCGGGATTGGGGCTTCAAGACGCGGCCGAACCCCCATCTCGGAGGGCGCTCTTTGCTCTGGTCCATGGGCAAGGTTCTGGGCGGCGGCTCCAGCATCAATGTCATGATCTGGTCGCGCGGGCACAAGAACGATTGGGATTATTTCGCATCAGAAACCGATGATCCGGCCTGGAATTACGAATCGGTCCTCGGAATATATCGGCGCATCGAGGATTGGCGGGGCGAGCCCGATGAAGCGCGTCGCGGGACGGGCGGTCTCGTCTTCGTCCAACCCGCCCCGGATCCCAACCCGGTGGCGCTTGCGATGCTGGACGCTGCCGGGGCGGCCAGCATACAAGTGTTTGCCGATCAGAACGGCGCCATGATGGAAGGAGAGGGCGGCTGCTCGCTCGCCAATGTGCGCATCCGCGACGGCAAGCGACTCTCCGTCTTCCGGACCTATGTCTATCCCCGCATGGACCAGCCCAATCTGACGGTGCTGACCGGCGCTCTCGTCGCCAAGGTCATTTTCGAGGAGAGGCGCGCCGTCGGCGTGGAGGTTCTGCTTGATGGAGCCTCACGGCGCTTTCTGGCCGGAAGCGAGATTGTGCTCTCGCTCGGCGCCATTCACACGCCCAAGGTCCTGATGCAGTCCGGCATCGGGGATGAGGCGGAGCTCGGGAAATTCGGCATCGATGTCGTGCAGCATCTTCCCGGGGTGGGAAAG
>JASHVY010000299.1 GCA_030044345.1 Acetobacteraceae bacterium
GATTTCTTCCGTACGCGGGCATTGCCGGCTTCCGATATCGCATTGCCCAATCCCTTCGAGCTTTCCTTGCTCACCGGAATGCCGTGCGGCACGCTTCGAGAAGCGAAACAGGCCCTCACACGATTGCAGGCGATGGGGCCGCGCATCGTGCTGGTGAGCGGGCTTCGCACCGAGGCGACACCGGCGGACGCGCTCGACCTGCTGGTCGGCGAGAGAGACACGTTCCATCTGTTGCGTACACCTCTGCTCCCCGTCGCGGTGAACGGAGCGGGAGATGTGCTTGCCGCGCTCTTTCTTTTCCATTTTCTGGCGAACGGTATCGCGCGGCGCGCGCTCGAAGCGGCTGCCTCCTCCCTTTACGGGCTGATCCGCAGGACTGCGGAATTCGGAGCCCGTGAGCTTGCGGTCGTCGCCGCGCAGCAGGAGTTCGTTTGCCCAACCTGGCCATTCATGGCTGTTGCCTGCTGACCTCCTGAAGAATGCTCGGGATAGGACGAGCGGAGGGCGGCAACGCGTCGACATGTACGTCGCTTGGGAGGATATGGCCGTTTTTCAAGCCTTCCGCAGATGGGCGAAATATGTTTGAGGTTCTGCATGAGCATATGGCTTCACTTTTGCAGGGCGTCGTTCGCCAGGAGCGGAATCCGATAAGCACGCTTCGCCAATGGCTGTCCGTACTGGCAGCGATGACGTTCTTTGCCCCGTCCGCCGTCGCCGGCCCCACGTCGAGCGACGCATCTGGCATCTGGAGCCTCAATCTCGAGAATTCATCGATCACGCCGACATCGCCCCCCGACCGCAACTACACCAACGGCATCGGGCTTGGCTGGACCTCGGCACCCGGCGACGTGCCGCTTGCCGGCACCGCACAGCGTCTTCTGGGGCCGGGCGCGGTACGCATCAGCCTCGGGATTTTCCAGCAGATCTTCACGCCCGATGAAACTCACATCAACCCGCCGAGCCCGTTCGACCGTCCCTATGCGGGCTATCTTGCGGCGCATTTTGGGCTGATCGAGGACCAACCGAGCGCCGAGACCATGGCGGCGGTCGATGTCGGCGTCATCGGGCCGGCCGCGGGCGGTGAGGAAATACAGAATGGCTTCCACCACCTGATCGGTCAGCAGCCCGACCAAGGCTGGGGATTCCAGCTTCATGACGAACCAACGCTTGAGCTCTCGGCGGGACGGACATGGCGCGTGCCGCTCGGTCAGGTCAGCGGGCTTGAGACCGATGTGCTCCCGGCGGCGGCGCTGGGACTGGGCAATGTGCAAATCTATGCCCAGGCGGGGGCGCTTTTTCGCATCGGAACCGATCTTGATTCGGATTTCGGACCCAATCGCCTGCCGCCAGGCTTTGCCGGCAGCCCCGTGTTCGAACCCTCACGCCCGTTTTCGTGGTACTTTTTCGTCGGCGCCGACGGTCAGGCTGTGGCGCATGATCTCTTTCTCAATGGCAATACGTTCTCGGCAGGCCCGCACGTGACGATCTACCCCTATGTCGGCGAGTTCGAGGGCGGCTTCGCGATGATCATTCATGGCGTGCGCATAAGCGCTGTGCAGGTTTTCCAGACGCGCACCTGGCACGGCCAGCAAGGCGAAATCTTTAGCTTCGCCGCGCTTGAGATCGCGACCCGGTTCTAGAGCAGATCGCGATGAGCCGGAATTGGCTGATCGCGATCTGCTCTAACCGCGCATGCGGGCGACGGTCGCCGTGGTGGAATGGCCGGGGAGCAGCCCGGCGAGCATCACCCGCCCGCCCCATTTCTTCATCTCCTCGGCTCCGACGACGGTTTCGAGCGTATAGTCCGCGCCCTTGACGAGGAGATCGGGACGCAGCTCCGACATCAGTGAGAGCGGCGTATCCTCCTCGAAGATGCAGACGGCATCGACGGCGGCGAGGCTCGCGAGGACGGCCGCGCGCGCTGCTTCGGGCTGCACCGGACGACCATTTCCCTTGAGCCGGCGAACGCTGGCGTCGCTGTTGAGACCGACGACCAGACGGTCGCAGGCAGCGCGGGCCTGCTCGAGCAGATGGACATGGCCGGGATGGAGCAGATCGAAGCAGCCATTGGTGAAGCCGATACGCCAGCCCTTGCTGCGCCAGCGCTCGACATGCTCGATGACAGCTTCACGCGAGAGAATCTTCCGCAGGCAGCTCCCTTCGGCGCTGAGAGCCGTGAGCAGCTCCTCAGGTCGTGCGCTCGCAGTACCCACTTTGCCGACAACGATGCCGGCAGCGATGTTGGCGAGGCGCGTGGCCGCGGGAAGCTCGAGCCCGGCGGCGAGCCCCGCAGCGAGCGCCGCCACCACCGTGTCGCCGGCACCGGAAACATCGAACACTTCAGCCGCCTCGGCCGGGAGATGAAGCGGACCAGACTCGTCGAGCAGCGTCATGCCGTCCTCGGAGCGGGTGACCAGCACCGCGCCGAACCCGTGCGCCGTACGAAGCGCGTTGGCAGCTTCGATCAAGGCCGCCTCGGTATCGACCGGCATGCCGGTGGCTTCCGCAAGCTCGCGGCGATTGGGCGTGACGATGTCGGCGCCGGCATAGCGGCGATAGTCGAGGCCTTTCGGGTCAACGATGATGGTGCGGCCGAGCGCGCGCGCGGCACGGATCAGCCCGGCCGCGGTGTCCGTGCCGATGACCCCTTTCGCATAATCGGAGAGGATGGTGACGCTGGTCGCAGCCATTGCGTCAGTCGCGATGCGGACGAGCCGCTCCGCAAGCCGCGGGTCGATCGGTGCCGTATTCTCATGATCGGCGCGCAGAAGCTGCTGGCCGTTCGCGATATAGCGAACCTTGAGCGTGGTGGTGCGCCCGCCCTCGACCAGGAGCCACGGTTCGACACCGCGCTGGCCGCCGATGAGCCCGGTGATCTCGGCGCCAGCCGGGTCATCACCGACGACCGAGATGAAAGCTGTCGCAACGCCGAGCGAGGTAAGGTTGCGCATGACATTGCCGGCTCCGCCGGGCATCGCCGCCTCGCGTTCGACCGCGAGCACGGGCACGGGCGCCTCCGGGCTGATGCGGCGGACGGTGCCGTAAAGATAGCGATCGAGCATGACGTCGCCGATCACGGTGACGTTGCCGCGGGAGAGCCGGGGAATGGCGTCGGCCAGCTCGGCGAGGGCCGGAGTGGGACGCGGGAAAGGCGTGCGACCGGTTTCCATGAGTTCTGGCACTAGCCGTTCGAGACCGGGCAAGGCAAGCATGAAGAGTGTGACCCGATCTTGCTTGCCGAGACGAGTCCTTGGCCTGTCTTATATTTTCAGCATCCCCCCTCTTCAGAGCAGACAAAGAGCCGCCAACTCGCGGCGGAGCGGCTCCGGCAGCCGGGCGGCACCCCTGGTATGACGGTGGGTAATGTCTGGCGGTGCGGCCGCTTCTTCGAGATAGCGCCAGCCTTGGAACGGCTTGATCAGGCGCGCTTCGACCGCCACCAGCTTTGCATCAAGGATGAAAAGCGTAGAACGGCTGTCGTCCGCCGCACGGGCTTCGGTGATGTCGAGCAGACGCTGGCGCACCAGCACCGCGCCCCCGATCACCCAGTAAAGAGAGCCGCCGTCGAGCAGCTCGGCGGCACGGCGGGGAAAGTTGCGCGTGCGGTGGCGGAGCGGCGGATCGGAACGCAGCCGAGCCTCCTGAAGCCGCCGCAGGTGGGCGGTATCGGTGACGCCGACGGCAAGCTTCATCAGGTGCAACACGGACCCGAGGGAGAATAGGGACCGGCCTGCCCCGACGCCACAGGGGGCGGAACCGTTCGCAGCGGGCGAGACTCAATACCTCACCACCACCGCAATGCCGCCGAACGCGCCGCGCTTGCCGACATCGATATAGCGGTCGAGGGCCGCGTGCAGGTCGATGCCGACGGCAAAGCCCAGGCGGCGGGGGGACGCGATGGAGCCAGCGTTTCGTGAGACAGGCGATTTTGTTTACAAAATATTCGATAATTTACACAAACAAGAATAGCCAAGTGAAGATGTGTAAAGTTTCTGCGGCCCCTATTGGGTCGTCGATGATGTCGGTGCCGTTACCGGAGGGAGAGATGCAAGCGGAGCTGTTGCGCGGCCAGGGCATGGATCGGGAAGCCCGGCGGGATCCGCGCCCGGGCAAGTCTGCCGACAATCTTTCACAGCGCGACGCCGTGGCCGAAGAGTCGCATCGAGAGGGATGAAAACAGGTTCCTCGATCCGGCGAGTCGAAACAAAGGCACTCTGCTTGGCCGATTGCCTGGGGCTTCGCCCGACCCTCCCCCTCGCCCGTACGAAGCGGGAAATCATCGCTGCGAATAGTAGCGAAGCCGACGCCCTTTATTGAACAGAAGAGGGCTTTTACTTGCACATCCCGGATCGGAGCCGGAAGAGTCGCCGCGATAGCAGTACAAAAAACAGTGGAAGGCGGCCCGCCGTTCTGCATTTACTTCCGCCGCGGCCGGATTCGTTAGAGCCGGAATACAGGCCGCGTCTTTCTTTCCTCCGGCACCAGGGGCGAAACCGCCGGGCCGGACACCTCCCAAGGACTGCATGCCCAAGGACTGCACGATGGACAGCGAACCCAGACCTGCCCTTGCCGGACCGGACGAATCCGCCGCCGCAGAGACCGAGGCCGTGGAACCTCCGGAGCCTCCATCCACAATTCTGCCGCGCCTCTTCCCGGCCACGGTCAAGGAAAGAGAGCGCGGCGCAAGCTTCCCGCAATCCGAGCGTTCGCGCACCTTCCGCCGCCGCTTCTTCCCCTCCGCCACCGCCATCCACTGGAATGACTGGCGCTGGCAGGTGCAGCACCGCATCCGGGATCTCGCGGAGCTCGCGCGGATCATCCGCCTTTCAGCAGAGGAGCGGGCGGCGGTAGCGCGCCACAGCGGGCCCTTGCCGATTGGGATCACGCCCTATTATGCGAGCCTTCTTTCCGAGACCGACCCGGCGCAGCCCCTCCGCCGAACGCACATCCCCATCGAAGGGGAATATCTCACAAGTCCCGGCGAATCAGGCGATCCGCTCGGCGAGGATCATCACTCGCCGGTGCCGGGCCTCGTGCACCGCTACCCCGACCGTGTGCTGTTCCTCGCCACCGGATTCTGCAGCACCTACTGCCGCTATTGCACGCGAAGCCGCATGATGGGGGGCGGCGAAATGAGCTTCAGCCTGCGCCAATGGGAGCGGGCGATCGCCTATATCGAGGCGCATGGCGAAATCCGTGACGTGCTGCTTTCGGGCGGTGACCCGCTGACGATCGCGACCGAGAAGCTCGAATGGCTGCTGGCGCGTCTGAGGGCCATTCGCCATGTCGAATTCCTGCGCATCGGCACGAAAGTGCCGGTTGTTCTGCCGCAACGAATCACCCGCGATCTCACGCGCATGCTCCGTCGCTATCATCCGCTCTGGATGAGCATCCACTTCACCCATCCGGACGAGCTGACCCTGGAAGTGGCGGAGAGCACGGCGCGGCTAGCGGATGCCGGAATCCCGCTCGGCAGCCAGACGGTGCTGCTCAAGGGCATCAACGATTCGGTGCCGGTGATGCGGTCCCTGATGCACGGGCTGCTCAAGCTGCGCGTGAGACCGTACTATCTCTATCAATGCGACCCGATCCGCGGCTCGGCGCATTTCCGCACCAGCGTGGCCAAGGGCCTCGAAATCATCGAAGGCTTGCGCGGACATACGACTGGCTACGCCGTGCCGCACTTCGTGATCGACGCACCGGGCGGTGGAGGAAAGATCCCTCTGCTGCCCGACTATGTCCTCGGACGCGAGGAGGACACCGTGGTGCTGCGCAATTACGAAGGCAGAATCTACCGTTATCCGGACATGTGAGGGCATGGGGATGCGTATCGGCCTGGCTTACGATCTGGCCGAGGACTGGGCGGGAGAGGGCCTCGACGCCGAAGACCTCGCCGAGTTCGACGCGCCGGAGACGATCGACGCCGCGGCCGATTTCCTGCGCCGAAGCGGTCATCGCGTGGTGCGCATCGGACGAGCGCAGGCGCTGATGCCGCTTCTAGCGGAAGGCGAACGCTGGGATCTTGTCTTCAATATCTGCGAAGGCGCGCGCGGCGCCGGGCGCGAGGCGCTGGTGCCGGCGCTGCTCGAAGCCTACGCCATCCCTTATGTTTTCAGCGACCCGCTCGTGCTGGCGATCGCTCTGCACAAAGGTCACACCAAGCGCCTCCTGCGCGATGCAGGACTGCCAACCGCACCCTTCGCCGTGCTCGATAGCGGCCTGGATCAGGTCGGCCTTCCGTTCCCTCTCTTCGTCAAGCCGGTCGCGGAAGGCACCGGCAAGGGGATCGATGCGGCAAGCCTCTGCTTCGACAAACGCGAGCTCGCGTGCGCGGCCGCACGGCTCACGGCGCGCTTCGGCCAGGCTGTGCTGGCGGAAACCTATCTTCCCGGGCGCGAATTCACGGTGGGCGTGCTCGGCAGCGGTGCCCATGCGCGCATCATCGGTGTGATGGAGATCATCGCTGATGCAACCTATGGCTTCGATACCAAGAAGCACTATCGTGATCATGTCTCGTACCGGCTGGTCGAGGACGCGGAGGCCATCGCCGCCGGCAGTGCCGCGCTCGCAGCCTGGCGGGTGATCGGCGGCCGCGATGGCGGAAGAATCGACCTCAAGAGCAACGGAGAGGGGCAACCCATGTTGCTCGAGGTCAACCCGCTCGCCGGATTGCACCCGATCGATTCCGATCTCGTGATCCTCGCCCGGCTTGCCGGCCACTCATACGAATGGCTGCTCGAACAGATCTTCGCCGCAGCCTGCGAACGCACTGGCCTTCCATGGCATGAGCGGCACGAACGTTTCGCTGCCGATTGAAGCCCGGCCGACAACGGAATTCTTTGTTCACAAGCCGAAGCGGCGGCGGCGGCCCTGATAGGAGCGGATCGCACGCAAGAGGTCGATCTTGCGGAAGTCCGGCCAGTTGATGTCGGTGAAGTAGAACTCGCTGTACGCGCTTTGCCAGAGGAGAAAGCCTGAGAGCCGGATCTCGCCGCTGGTGCGGATGATGAGGTCCGGGTCAGGCGCATGCGGCATGTAAAGATATTGGCGCAATGTCTCCGGCGTGATGCTGTCGATCAGGTCCTGCGGCGAGCAGTCGTTGACATGTTCCGAGAGCAGGGCGCGCACCGCGTCGATGATCTCCTCCCGCCCACCATAGCCGATGGCGATCGTCAGCAGCAGGTTGCCGTAGCGGCGGGTCGCGCGCTTGGCCTCGGCGATCGCTTCCAGGGTGGCGGGCGGCAGCAGGTCGAGCCGGCCGATCGCGTCGACGCGCACCCGGCGGGCGTGAATGCGCGGATCGGTCGTGAGCAGGCGAAGCTTGGCTTCGACGGCAGCGAGGATGCCCGAGACCTGTTCGGGCGGGCGGGCGAGATTGTCGGTCGAGCAGACCCAAAGGGTGACGGCCGGGATCGCGAGATCGCTGCACCAGTCGAGTACGTCGTCGAGCTTGTTCGCGCCCGGCGTGTAGAGCTGGCGCGGATCGGTGATGCCGTTTTCACGGCCGTGCCGGCGGTTGCCGTCGAGGATGATGCCCACATGCTGTGGCAGGGGCCCGTGCGCGATCTCGGCCAGCAGACGCCGCTCATAGAGCCGATAGAGCGGCCGGCGCAGGAAGTCCGTGAAAGCCATGTCGGAGCCGACACATGGCCCCGGAAAGGCATGGGAGGCAAGAGGCAGCGCGGGGTTGAGCAATGGCGGGGATGGGCTGAGACTTGGGGGCTCGCCAGAGCGTGATGCCCGAAGGTGGAATTACCGGAGGTCTGAATCACGCGACAAAACAAAGACCAAGAGCAGGATGAGTGAGTGCGAGCGATCTCATCCTGCTCTGGGATTCGGAGATGATTCATGCCGGAAGGCCCGACCGAGCCGAAGCAGGCCGACCAGGCGCATCTGCCTCTCGGCGATCTCTCCGTCCTCGATCTGACGCTCGCCAGGGCCGGGCCGACCTGCGTGCGCCACCTCGCGGACTGGGGGGCGAAGGTGATCCGGATCGAGCCGCCGACAAGCGGCGATGAAGACATCGCCGGGAACCGCGACGGGCCCGATTTCCAGAATCTCCATCGCAACAAGCGGCTGATCCAACTCAATCTGAAGTCGCCGGAAGGCCACGCGGCCTTCATGCGCCTTGCGGCGCGCGCAGACGTGATCGTCGAGAACATGCGCGCCGCCGTGAAGCATCGGCTGAAAATTGCGTACGAGGATGTGCGGGCGATCAACCCGCGCATCGTCTATGCGAGCATCAGCGGTTTCGGTCAGGACGGGCCGTACGCCAAACGGGCCGGGGTGGATCAGATCGCGCAGGGGCTCGGCGGGCTGATGTCGATCACGGGCCTGCCGGGTCAGGGCGCGGTTCGCGTGGGGATCCCGATTGCCGACCTTACGGCCGGCAATCTCCTCGCTTACGGCGTGATGGTGGCGCTCTATGATCGCGAGCGCACCGGCGTCGGGCGCTGGGTGCAGACGAGCCTGCTAGAGGCCCAGGTCTTCATGCTCGACTTCCAGGCGACGCGCTGGCTGATGGACCATGAAGTGGCGGGACAGGCGGGGAACGACCATCCGACCGGGATCCCGACCGGGGTCTTCCCGACCTCGGACGGGCTGATCAACATCGCCGCTTCCTCGGCGCGCCTCTGGGAGCGCTTCTGCGATGCGATCGGACGGCCTGCGTGGAAGGCGAAAGCGGAATGGAGCACCCAGAAGGGAAGGAGCGCCGCACGCGCGGAGATCAACGCGGCGATCGCCTCGGTCACAGAGGAGAAGCCCACAGCGCACTGGGTGGCGCTGTTCGAGGAGGCGGGCATTCCCTGCGGGCCGATCAACACGATCGACAAGGTATTCGCCGACCCGCAGGTGCAATACCTGAAGATCGCACGTCCCGTGACGCACCCGCGGCTTGGCGAGATCGCGCTCGTCGGCTCGGCGGTCACGCTTTCGGGCTACCCGAAGGATATCCGCACGCCCACGCCGGAGGCGGGTGAGCATACGGAAGCGGTGCTGAAGGAAGTGGGATATAGCGCGGCCGAGATTGCCGAGATGCGAGCGAAAGGAGCGATCTGAATGGAGTATGCCGGCGGGAAGATGCTGGCCGAGGTGAGCGACGGCGTCGGGCTGGTGACGTTCAACCAGCCCGAGAAGCGTAACGCAATGTCGGTCGAGATGTGGCAGGGGCTGGGGGCGATCCTCGACCGGTTCGCAGCCGATTCCGCCGTCCGGGTGGTGGTGCTCACAGGTGCGGGTGACAAGGCCTTCGTCTCGGGCGCGGATATCAGCCAGTTCGAGAAGAACCGCGCCAATGCGGACGCGCAGGTCGAGTACGACCGGCTGACCAGCGCCGGCAGGCGCAAGCTTGGGGCCTTTCCGAAACCGGTGATCGCGCGCATCCGTGGCTTTTGCCTGGGCGGTGGCGTCGGCATCGCGATGCAGGCGGATCTCCGCATCGCATCCGCCGATTCCCAGTTCGGGATTCCGGCCGCCCGGCTCGGCATCGCCTATGGGTTCGAGATGGTGCGCGCACTGGTTTCCCTGGTCGGGCCAGCGCATGCGCGGATGATTCTCTATACCGGCGGGCGGGTCGACGCTGTCGAGGCGATGCGCATCGGGCTCGTCAATCGTGTGGTTGCCCCTGAGATGATCGAGCGCGACGTCACTCTGCTCGCCCGCCAGATTGCCGAGAATGCACCGCTTTCCCTTGCTTCCTCGAAGCTCGCGGTGGCTGCTTCGTTGCAGGACCCGGTCGATCGCGATCTTGAAGGGTTGCGGCGCGCCTCACAGGCCTGTTTCGACAGCGCCGATTATCGCGAAGGGCGCACTGCGTTCATGGAGAAACGCCGGCCCCAGTTCATCGGCCAGTAGACCAAGATGGCCGAGGAGGAGGTGCTGCCTCCCGGCCGCCGGCGGCTCGCGCTTGCGACCGTCTTCATGGCGATTTCGATGTCGGTGCTCGATGGCGCGATTGCCAATGTGGCGCTGCCGACGATCGCACGGGACGTGCATGCCAGCCCGGCGGCCTCGATCTGGGTGGTGAACGCCTATCAGCTTGCCGTCACGATCTCGCTCCTTCCTCTTGCCTCGCTGGGCGAGATCTACGGCTATCGGCGCGTCTACCAGGGCGGGCTTTTTCTCTTCACCCTCGCCTCCCTCTTCTGCGCGCTCTCGACCTCGCTGCCGGAGCTGGCGATCGTGCGCGTGGTGCAGGGATTCGGGGCATCGGGCATCATGAGCGTGAATGCGGCGCTGGTGCGCTTCATCATGCCGCGCAATCTGCTCGGCCGCGGCATTGGCATGAATGCGTTGGTGGTGGCGGTAGCCTCGGCGGTCGGGCCGACGGTCGCCTCGGCGATCCTCTCGGTGGCGGCCTGGCCGTGGCTGTTCGCAATCAATGTGCCGATCGGGATCGTCGCCCAGCTCGTGGCGCTTGGTTCGCTGCCGGCGACCCCGCGCTCTCCCCACCGCTTCGACTGGGTGGATGCCGGGCTCAGCGCGGTCATGTTCGGTCTCGTGATCGTGGCGATCGACGGCATCGGCCATGCGGAGGGATGGAGCGTGCCGGCGGCCGCGTTCGCAGGCTCGGCGCTCGCCGCGGTGCTGCTGGTGCGGCGCACGCTCGGCCAGCCCGCGCCGATGCTGCCGCTCGATCTCTTCCGCCGGCCGATCTTCGCGCTCTCCTCGATGACCGCGATCTGCTCCTTCGCGGCTCAGGGCCTCGCCTATGTGTCCTTACCCTTCTATTTCCAGGATGTGCTTGGCCGTTCAGAGGTGGCCACGGGCCTGCTGATGACGCCCTGGCCGCTCACCGTTGCCATCGCTGCCCCGATCGCGGGCAGGCTCGCCGACCGTTATCCCGCCGGCATCCTGGGCGGGGTGGGCCTCGCCGTGCTGGCGGCGGGCTTGGTGCTGGTGGCGCTGATGCCTGCGCATCCTGCCAATTTCGACATCATCTGGCGAATGACCCTGTGCGGGGCGGGATTCGGCTTCTTCCAGTCGCCGAACGGCAAGGCGCTGATCGAGAGCGCGCCACGCGAACGCACTGGCGGGGCGAGCGGGATCATGTCCACCTCGCGGCTGCTCGGCCAGACGACGGGCGCGGCGCTGGTGGCGCTTGCCTTCAGCCTTGCGGGTGCGGCCGGAACGACGACAGCGATCATCATGGCGGCGTCCTTTTCGGCGATGGCCAGCATTGTCAGCATGCTGCGCCTGATGAACACAGTCTCACCAGCCGACCCAGGAGAGTTGGCATTACCCGGACCTCGTCGCAGGGGGCGTTAAATCAGGGCGTTAGATCATGCCGAGGACCGCCTCTGCGGCGGCCTCGGAAGGCGTTCCCCTGGGCGGTGCGAGGCTCGACAGGATGGGACCGAACGCAGCACGCTGGGTCGCCGCTTCGCGTGGATCATCAAGCAACGCACCGAGCGCCGAAGTGAGAAGCTCGGGTGTGCAGCGCTCCTGGAGAAGTTCCGGCACCACTTCCCGCCCGGCGAGCAGATTGACGAGCGAGGCGTAGGAAACCTTGGCCAGCCGGTGGGCGATGAAGCCGGTGATCGGGTTGAGACGATAGGCAATGACCATCGGCACGCCGGCCAGTGCCAGCTCGAGCGCAGAGGTGCCGGACTTGCAGAGCGCGGCGGAAGCGGCGGCATAGGCATCGGGCTTGGCCTCGTCCGTCTCGAGAATGATCGGCCGAATCGGCCAGCCCGCCAGCGCCTGGCCCAGCATGGGGCGAACCGCCGGCGTGGCAGGCACCACCGCTTGCAGGCCGGGATGAGCCTTCAGAAGAGCGGTGAGTGTGGCGCCGAAAATTCCGGCATGCCGGGCGACCTCCCCCGGCCGACTTCCCGGCAGCGCAAGCAGGAGAGGAACCCCGGGCGGGATTCCGCGAGCGGCGCGGAAACGCGCGGCATCCCCGCCGCCCAGGCCCGATTCGAGCACGGGATGGCCGACGAAGGTTGCGGCGAGGCCGTGGCGGGCGAAGAATGCCGGCTCGAAGGGCAAGAGGCAGAGCAGCCGCTCCCAGAGCCCCGGGAAACGGCGGACCCTTCCTTCCCGCCAGGCCCAGACCTGCGGCGCGACGTAGTGGGCTCGCGGCACGCCGAGCGGGCGGATCTCCCTGAGCAAGCGGAGCGCGAAGCCCGGGCTGTCGATCGTGACCACCGCCGCCGGGCGACGGGCGGCAATATCGGCGGCAGCACGCTTGAGCCGGCCACGAAGATGGACGAGGCGCGGCAAGACCTCGACCAGCCCCATGAGCGAGAGCTCCTCGAACGGGAAAAGACTCTCAAGGCCCCGCGCGCGCATCCGCGGGCCGCCGACGCCGGCAAAGGCGATTTCCGGTGCCCGCCGCGCCAGCGCATCCATGAGCCGCGCTCCGAGAAGATCGCCGCTCGCCTCGCCGGCGAGCAGCCAGATCAAAGCCATCTCATGCCGAACGCTCGTGGCGCGTGTCTCTCGGGGTGTCCGGCTCCTCCTCCGGCGCGCGCATCGCCTCGGCCTCGCTCCTCAAGCGATGGAAGCTGCGGCGGCTGAAGGGCAACATCCCGAGATAGACGAGCACCAGGATCGCCAGCGCCCCCCACGCATCGGCAACCAGAAGGGACGCGAAGGCAGCGGTCCCAACCATGAGCGGCAGCACATATTCCGCCGGAACCTTGAAATTCTTGAAACTCCAGACCGGCAACGTGGAGACCAGCAGGCTTGCGGTGCCGATCAGCACGAACGCATCGAAGAGGGGAAATCGGGCGGCGTCCACGAGCCACTGCCAGCCAAGCGATTGCGCCTCCAGCCCGACGAAGAGGGGGAAGAGCGCAAGCCCTGCGCCGGCCGGTGCAGGGACGCCGGTGAAGAAATTGTAGGCATAGGCCGGGGCAGGTCCCGTCTCGAGCGAGGCGTTGAAGCGCGCGAGGCGCAGGGCCATGCAGATTGCGAAAAGAAGGGGCGGCACGAAGCCGAAGCCGCGCCAGAAGGAGAGCGACCAGAGATAGATCGTGAAGGCGGGAACCACGCCGAAGCAGAGGAAATCGGTCAGGCTGTCGAACTCGGCCCCGAAGCGCGTGGTTGCCTTCAGCAGGCGGGCGAGCCGGCCGTCCAGCCCGTCGATCCCGCCAGCAAGAACGATCGCCACCGCTGCCCAACCGTAATGCCCCTCGATCGCGAAGCGCAGGCCGGTGAGCCCGGCGCAAAGGCCGAGCATCGTCATGATGTTCGGCACCACCCGGTTGAAGGAAGGGCCCTTGAAGCGCGGGCGGGTGCGCGGACGCAGGCGGCCCGAAAGACGTCGGATCGGCGAGACCCGGCTGGGGTCGGGCCGGGAAGGCCTGTGGGAACCTCCGAAACCGCTCATGGGCCGGCGCTCACGGCACCGCGGCCGAGCCGAGGCGGGCGACGACCGTCTCGCCGCCGATCATGGTCTGCCCTTCCGTTACCAGCGGCTCGACAGCTTCGGGCAGATAAAGATCGGTGCGGCTGCCGAAGCGAATGATGCCAAAGCGCTCGCCGGTGGTGACGGCATCGCCCTCGCGCACATTGCAGACGATGCGCCGCGCGATCATCCCCGCGATCTGCACAACCGCGATCTCGCGCCCGTCCGGCAGACGGATGGCAAGCGCATTGCGCTCATTGCGATCACCAGCCTCGGGATCGGCAGCGTTGTGGAATCCGCCGTGGCGGTAAGCGATCCGCGTGATCGTGCCATGAGCGGGAATCCGGTTCACATGGACATCGAGGATCGAAAGGAAGATGGCGATCCGCCAGCGCGGCTGAGCACCCAGGCCGAGCTCCGCGGGCGGTGCGGCCGGCGCGACCTCAAGGACATGCCCATCGGCCGGCGCGAGCAGGACATCCGGCTGCGGCGGCGCCACGCGCTCGGGGTCGCGAAAAAAATAGAGGCAGAGCAGGATGAAAAGGAAGGCGAGCCAGGCGAGCCAATGGCCGACCAGCAGGCCGAGCAGGAAGAGAACCGCCCCGACGATCAGGAACGGACGCGCGGCAGGGTGCGGCGGAGCGAAATGCAGCGTGTCGGCAATGGCCATGAGGCGCGGTTATGGGAGTTCACTTTCGATGGAGCAAGGCTTGCCCAATCTTCTTCGAGCGTCGCATGCGCGCCCGATCCCGGACTCGCTCAGCCATGCCCCCCTGTCGCCGAAGACGGGGCCGGGAGAATGAAGATTTGGCCGGGATAGATCAGTTTTGGATCCCGGATCTGATCCCGGTTGGCCTGAAAGACCAGGGTATAGCGCGAGCCGCTTCCATAGGCGTGCTCGGCGATCACCCAGAGACAGTCTCCGGGCCGAACCATCACCGCCCGGGCGGCAGTGTTCAACGGCCCTTCCGGGCGGTCGAATGGAACAACCACGCGGGCCAGGACCGCGCCGGCGGGCGAAAGCTGGTCGACGCGAATCTCATGCTGTCCAGGAAGCACG
>JASHVY010000300.1 GCA_030044345.1 Acetobacteraceae bacterium
CTTGAGTCAGCCCTCGGCCTGCAACTCTTTGACCGCGATACTCGACATGTCAGCCTGACCGGCGCCGGTACGCTGATCCTTGAAGACGTGCATCAGGTCCTGGAACGTTACCAGGCATTCATCGACCGCTCGCGCGATCTCGCGCGAGGTTGCCGCGGAACTCTCAAAGTGGGTTATCTTATTGGCGCCGGGGTCGATATCGTGCCCGTAATCATTCGTACCTTTGCCGAGCGATACCCCGACGTTCACATGATTTTAAGGGAGTATGACTTCTCGACGCCCGAGGCGGGGATCAATGGCGAGGTCGATGTCGCAATCCTTCGGCCGCCGATCGACTGCACGGATGTCGAACTGATAACACTTTCGGAAGAACCTTGCGTCGCCTGCCTGCCGCAAGGGCACCGGCTGGCCGCGGCATCAAGCGTTAGCGTGTTCGACCTCCTCGACGAGCCTATAGTCGCCGCGCCAGGCCGCGGCGTCTGGCGGGACTATTGGCTCGCCTGCACGTACCGGAACGGCCGGCTGCCTAACGTCGTGTTCGAGGCGCCCACCTTCGAGTCGGAACTGCAAGCCGTCGCCGCCGGCCGCGGGATCAGCATTACGGCGATGGCGGCTAGCCGGTTCTATTCCCGACCGGGACTGGCGTTCCCTCCAATCAGCGATATGCCGCCGTGCCATGTCTCGGTGGCCGTCCCGCGCGATGCTCCACGTCTCGCGCACGAGTTCGCGCTGCTCGCCACCACGACGGCGAAACGCCTGTCAGCGGACGCTGCATGTCGGCGCGAGGCTGGGGCAAGAGTCGGCGGCGGCGAAAGTTGTGGCACCGCCGGCACGGTCGATTTCGCTCTCCATTGATGCCGGAGATATGCAATCAGCCCCTGACCGCCGATCGTGTGGATCTCTCTACCGGCGTAGTGGTCTTCGCGAGCCTGAAGAAGCGGCAGCCGGGAATTTTCCGTGCTGTGCCGGTGCCGCCCACGCTCCTCGAGGCGCTCAACCTCGTGCATCGCATCCGCGAGCACTCCGCAGCGCGCGCCGGTCCCTCCCGTTCGCTACCCGCGCAAGCACTCACCGCTTCCCAATGGTGAGTTCCCACGCCGATCGCCCAATTCCGTGCCATTTGATACCCGACCTTGTGCGCGGCGGTGCAAGGTTTTGGTCAGGTCGGCCGGGTTGCCAGGATGAGCGGCGATGGGGCAGGTGCCTCCATCGTCCGCACGTTCGTAAAACCGGCCTCGCCGAGCCAACCGCCGATTTCGGCCGCCGACCAGGTGCTGCCGCTTTCGGTGTTGACCAGCATGTTGACAGCGAAGATCAGGCTGAGCGGCGGCCCTCTGCGGTCGGGATCGACCAGGAATTCGGCAATCGCAATCGTGCCGCCGGGTGCCAACGCACCGAAGACCTTGCGCAGCAGTGCTCGGCTGCGCTCCTCGCCTTCGCTGTGCAGGATCTGGCCGAGCACGGCGAACGAATAGCCGGTGCCGAAATCAACCGTGCCGATATCGCCCGCGCGCAGCTCGTATCGGTCCCCGACGCCGTAGCGGTCAACCACCCGCCGAGTGACTTGCAGAACTTCGGGCCAGTCCACAGCGACCACGCGCGCCGCCGGGAAGCGCTGCGCGGCCGGGATGGTCCAGACTCCTGAGCCTGCGGCGATGTCGAGCAGCTTTGCCGGCGGGACGCTGTCTCCCGCAATATGATCGGCCAGCGCCAGGGCGGCGCGCCAGCCCATCGGCAGCGGCGATTCGACGAAGTCCGCAAAGAATTTGGCGCCTTCGTCCTCGCGATTGACGGCCAACGGCGGCCGGCCGGTGGTCACCGCCTCGACGATGTGCAGCCAGGAGGGGATGAGCTGCGAGCTGGCATGAGCGAACAGCCCTCCGAGAAAGCTCTCGGGCTTGGACCTGACGAGGAAGGCGGCGCTTTCCGGCGTCAGCGTATATTGCCCGTCCGCATTCCGCCCAAGCACGCCGAGGCCAACCAACGCATTCGCCAGCGCCTCCGTACCCCGGCGCGATGCGCCGATCGCATCGGCCAACGCCGCGAGGCCCAGCGGTTCACGCTCCAGGGTGTCGAACATCCCGGTGCGCACCCCTGCCTCAATGATCAGTGGCGGCGCGAACCCGAACACCATCTGGGCCAGCCGCTCAGCCGTCACGGGATCGGACATGCTTATCCTCCTTTTTCAGGGCGGTGCCCGTTCCCTGGCACCGAACAAGAGCGTGGCCTCAGCTATCGATCGCGTTCTTGATCGCGCCATCAAGTCTCAGAGGCTATTTCGGAATCAAGGCGGGTTGAGGGTTCGGGTGCAGTTTCATTTGGCACGGACTCGTTATGGATATGTACACAATCTGTATCGAATTCATTCTCGTTATCCTACGCCGATGATCAGTGCGTACACTCTTCGGATTGCACGGAAGGCAAATGACGTCAGACTTGTTGCGCTCGCCGGGATCGCGAAAATTTCGCAGACCATGGCTCATTTTCTACGGAGAGCCGCAGAGGGACGGCGTGCCGGGTCAATGCCGGTCGCCGGCGTTGCCTGTTCCTTCGCCCGTACCATGCTCTCGGGCCTCGCCGTGCCGGCGCTGGCGCTGCCGACGGGTGGGGTCTAGGGCGCGGGCGCGGGAGGACCTAACAGCCGATTTGGGCGGATTCCGGACTTTTCCGAAAAATCCTCGACTGCATCACTGATCACCCGGTCCGACGGATGCTCCAACTGTTGACATGAAACGCCTCCGGTCTCGGACACGGCTGGATCATCAGGAGGCCGTCTGATGTGACGCCGAAACATGGCGACAGCATCGTCACGGC
>JASHVY010000301.1 GCA_030044345.1 Acetobacteraceae bacterium
GCCAGTGTGGCGATGATCGCCGGGATCCTCAGCCAAAGAATGAGCAGCGCATTGATCGCCCCGGTTGCGAGGCCGACGGCGAGCACGAGCGGCAGCGCCGCGATCAGCCCGGCATCGCTGCCGCCCGAAACGATCATGGTCAGGAAGGCCGAGAGCGTGATGACGCTCGGGATCGAGAGATCGACATTGCCGCCGCCGGTCGCCACGGCGAACATTTGGCCGATCGCCGCCACCGCGAGGAATGAGGCGGAGCTGGCGACACCCGAGAGGCTGCTCAGGCTGAACCGCGCGGTGGCAAGCGAAAGCATGGCCCAGAGAAGGAGAATGCCGATCGCCGAGAAACTCCAGCGATGCGCGCGCAGCCAGGCGAGCGGGCGGCTCATGCCCGGCGCGCCTCTATCGCGCGCAAGGCCAGGATCGCGATCAGCAATCCGCCCTGAACCGCGGCATCGTAGTCGGTGCTGACGCCGAGAAAACCGAGCAGGCTGCCGATCAGAGAGAGGCTGAGCGCCCCGCACACCACGCCCACCGGCGCAATGCGGCCGCCGATCAATGCCGAACCGCCGATCACCACCGCGGCAACGCTGAGCAGCGTGTACGAGCTGCCGGCATTGATGTCCGAGGCCGTGTTGATCGCCGTCATCGTCAGGCCCGCGAGCAGGGCGAACGAACCTGCGATCACGTAGCGCAGCAGCGAAGCGGCGAGGGGAGACCAGCCGCATTGCGCGACCGCGCGCGGGTTGGCACCGAACCCGCGCAGCACCACGCCCATGCGGGAGGCATTGAGCAAGGTCGCGAGGATCGCCGCCAGCACCACCGCAAGCAGCGAGGCCGGGATGGTGGCGAGGTGGAAGCCGGAAGCCGCCGAGAGCCAGCCCGGCGCGCTGCCGCCGGGCGTTGGCTGCAACGCATAGCCGACCCCTGCCCAGACAAAGGATGCGCCGAGTGTGGCGACGATCGCCGGGATCCCGCGCGCCTGGATGAGCGGCCCGAGCGCGGCATAGGCGCCAAGGGCGAGCAGCAGCGTCACCACGCCGAGCAGCGGCTGGCTCACCAGGAAGGTGGCGCTGAGCACATTGGCAAGCCCCGCGAAGGCACCGACGCCGAGATCGATCTCACTGCCGCCAACCACGAACATCTGCCCGAGCGCCACCAGCACCAGGGGCACCGCGGCGCTCAGCAACAGATCGATGCCGAACATCGTCGCCGCATTGTGGTTGAGCACCGCGATCACGCCGAAGATCAGCGCGGTGGTCAGGAACGGCACCAGCGCGAACAAAGCGTCGCGGGAGAGTGGCCCTGATCCAGCCGGCGATGCTCTCGGCTTCGCTGCGGCTTTTCCCGGGGCGCCCGCGTCCTGCTCGGCAAAGGAAGCGCTGACGATCGCATCCTCGGAGAGCGTGCTCGCATCCAGCACCCGTCGCGCCACGCCCTCATGGAAGAGAAGGACACGGTGGCATTCCAGAAACTCGATCGTTTCAGAGCTGTACCAGATCACCAGCTTGCCGGCTTCTGCGGCTTCGCGGATGAGGGCATAGAAATCCCGCTTCACCGCGACATCGACGCCGCGCGTCGGGTCGTCCAGCAACAGGATATCGGCGGCGGCGATCAGCGCGCGCGCCATCAGCACCTTCTGCTGGTTGCCGCCGGAGAGCTCGAGAATGGGGGAGGCGCGCCGTTCGGGGGGAAGCCGCACGGCGTCCAGGAACGGCGCCGCCGCGCTCCGCTCGGCCATTGGCCGCAGCCAGGCGAGCAGGGGGCCCGCGGTGATCCGCCCGACCGTTGCATTGGCGATGACATCCCAAAGCGGGAACACGCCCTCTGCGGCGCGATCTCCCGCGACAAAGGAAACCGAGCCCCGACAGGTGATTCCGGCCGAGGAATGGCTGCCTGCCCCGGCGCGCTGCAGCGCGCGCAGGAATTCCCGCTGGCCGCTGCCTTCGAGCCCCGCGAGCCCGATGATCTCACCGGCGTGGAGCGCGAGCGGAGAACGAGCCCAGGGCATACCCGCCTCCACCAGGACAGGTCCTGCCGGAGCGCCGCTCTTCGGTTGCGTCTGCTCGAGATCCTGGACCGCCTCGCCGGCCATCGCCGCGATCATCTGCGGCACCGCGATCGTCGCCGTCTCGCCATCCAGCGCCAACCGCCCGTTGCGCATGACCAGAACGCGCTTCGCCACGGCGGCCACTTCCTGGAGCTTATGGCTGATGAAGATGACTGCGACGCCGGCAGCGGCCCGGGCGGCGATGAAATTTTGCAGCTCGCGGCTGCGGCGCATATCGAGGGAAGAGCTCGGCTCGTCCAGGATCAGGAGCCGAAGCTTGGGATCGATCCCCGCGCGCGCGATTTCCACCATCTGCCGCTGCGGCAGGCTCAGCGCGGCGACCGGGCGGCGCACATGGATGCCGTTCTCGGGAAAGATCGCGGCGAGGCTTGCTTCGGCGAGCCGTTCGTAGTGCCGGCGCCAGGTCGGGCCGAGCCCGCCTTGGCCCGGCTGCTCCACATAGAAGTTTTCGGCGACCGTCAGGCTGGCGCAGAGCGAGAGTTCCTGATGCACGATGCGAATGCCGATCTCCCGCGCCCGTTCGGGCGAGAAGTGCCGGGGATCGATCGCGGTGCCGCCGATCTCCAGCCGCCCGGCATCCGGCAGCGTGATGCCGGAAAGGATTCGCATCAGCGTGCTTTTGCCGGCGCCATTGGCGCCGATCAGCCCGACGATTTCCCCGGCCGCGACGGAAAACGAAAGTTCCTGATTGGCGCGCGTCGGGCCATAGGCTTTGCTGATGCCTTCAAGACGCAGCACCGGATGGGCAAGCCCGGGCGCGGATTCGATCATCGCCGGAGTGGCGCCGGAATAGGACGATCGCTGATCGTCCCATTCTGGTGCCGGCCCGGTGGTCGGTGGCATCCTGTGGCCGGCGGACGCCACAGAAATTCAGTTCGCAGGCAGCAGATTCTTCTTCACCCAGGCATTGGTGTAAGTCGGGCTCACGATCGTGCCGGGCTTCA
>JASHVY010000302.1 GCA_030044345.1 Acetobacteraceae bacterium
CCTGCCAGGAGCGATCGCGTCGCGGTAGGGGCGGGTGGGCGCGGCAACGGTTACGGTTCCTGCGATCGCCGCTTCGAACCATTTCAGCTCGGATTTGCAGTTCGTGAACACGTTGTCTTGCAGCGGGACAAGATTGATCTCGACGGCTCCGATCTCGCGTTGGAGATTCAGGAAATCTTGCAAGGGGAGAGTTTCGATCCGCTCGCGATGACGTTCAAGATCGGGATCGATGCCACTAAGAAAGCCGACGATGCGCAGTCTGATGCGCTCATCCTCATCCATCAGCCGGGTCAACGGACCGGAAATCAAGGCAAAATCCCGGTTGTGGGTAGGAGTCCCGCTGAAATATCCAAGATGGATGCAATCATCGCGCTTCCATCCGGACCGTTCCTTTTCCCGCCAGATGGCTTCCGAAAGCTTCATCTGCTCTCGATTCAGATAATTGGGAATGATGCGGGCGGGAACCCCCAGAAAGGCTTCCGCCCGGGAAGCAAGATAGGCATTGCTGACAATCGCGCCATCGCAGAGCCGCATCGTCGCGCCGATCCGACCGACTTGAGCAAACCAGGTGTTCCACGCCTCTGGCTCCTCGAAATCGACCCCGAGGGTATCCATCACGATATGGATGCTGGCGAGGTCGAAGATGAGATCGTCCACGTCGAACAAGAT
Organism: Acetobacteraceae bacterium; assembly: GCA_030044345.1. Lineage (GTDB taxonomy): Bacteria > Pseudomonadota > Alphaproteobacteria > Acetobacterales > Acetobacteraceae > JAKAWQ01. The sequence continues at coordinate 670 of JASHVY010000302.1, forward strand.
GCGGCGGCCACGGGCACGAGCCAGGGATACCATGCGGGCGATCTTGTCGGTGTAGCGGGCGCGGCAGATCACCAGCACGTCACACCGATCGAGAACCTGATCGATCTTTTCGAGATCGCCTGTATGGAACCAGGAGGCGGAAGCGCCCATCCGAGGCTCGGCCGCAAGCGACTGGCAGATATTGTAAACCCGGTAGCGGAAAGTGCTCGTATCGGGCATTTCGTAGAAATATGCGGCTCGCGGCGAGCCTCGGGTCAGCATCGCCAGCCGCTCCTCAAATCCGATTTCCCAGGGCGCGGAATATGCGACAGGAGGCACTTGAAAGGTGTACAGCGACTTAGCCCTTTGCGTGGCGTTCGGCGATGCGGTTGAGAACAGGGGCGAGCGTCAGTGCCCAATCCCGCGGCATGCCAAAGCTGGAGGCACGCAAAGCACGCGTCTTCGCATCTGCGGCCAGCGTGACAGCCTTGCGAAGCGCGTCCACTAGGCCCGGCACCGTCGGTTCCACACAGAGAATATTTCTGGAATATCGTTCCAGGCTTGTCTTGGGGCCAAAACGATTGGTCACCACGACGGCCCCGCTCGCGGCCAGATCGAGCGGCGGATAGCTTGGGTGCGGCGTATACATGAGCGAAAGTCCGACATCGACCCGTCGTACGAGGGCGGCATAGGCTGGCCACGGCAGATTGTGCAGGATGCGCGGCCGGATGCCTCGGGGCAGGACCAATTCGGATGTGTCCTTTCCGACAAAGTGGAACTCCCACTCCGCTTTATCAAACACTCCCCGCTCGATTGCGGCGCCTATAGCCTCCGCGCCGCGCCAGAACAGGTTGCGCGCATTCTTGGGACGCGAATAGAAGAAAAAAATCCTTTGCTCGGATCGTTCAGACCTCGGCTCGATATCATAAGCCGTGCTCGGAAATGCCGGCTCGAAAGCCATGCCGCCGGGTGCCAGGCCGGAGGATTGCAGATGGCCGAGCAGGAGACTGGAGTTCACGACGTAGAACAGTGACGGGTCGGAAAGAGTTTCTGTGCAAAGAAGCTGGTCATCTCCCACCGGGTAGAACATCCTCTCATCTTCCTGAAGCAGATAGACAATGCGATCCGGGGGCACCGCACCCAGCGTCGCCCTTGTGGTCCACCAGGACGTGGTCAGGAACAGGTCATAGGGACTCAAAGGAATATCGCGCCCTCCGGGACCGACCGAGGAGTGCACCAGCTCCACATTGAGAGGGAAAGAGATACCATGCGTGCGGAGCACCGTCCCCAGATTGGCGGCCACCGGCGGCTCGTCGCGCGTGACGAGGCGGAGGTCCGCGCCAAGCCGCTCGGCGAGCAGTGTCGCGAAAATGATCGCCGTCCCAACCCCCCCATAGAGACTTCCGGCGTTGATGCTGTCGGTCACGACCGTTACGCGCGGACCGTGATGCGGCGCACTGTAAGCCCGCAGCGGTTGCAGGGCCGTAAAGCGTTCTCGCATCAGCGCATCGAGCGTCGATACAGTCGCCGGCAGCCCGGCCAATTCATCGATCTTCGATCGTTGCACATCCGCTTGAGGGAGTGTCGGAATATGCTCCTCGGCGTTCCTTCCCGCAGAGTCCCGGTCAAGGCGGCGGCGTTGGCGCAACCGTCGCGGCAGTTGGAGCGTTAAGCTCCACCAGGCGAGCTCCGCGCTGCTCCGCACCATCCGCCTCGCAGTCTTCGGCAAATATGAGCCAAGGACTCGAATGGGCAGGGTTGCTTTCCATGTCGTGGACTCGCGCAGCGTATCCCGTTGCGTTCTTGCTCTCTCAAGCTCACCAAGAATCTGCAAGATATTGCGGCTGGCCTGTTCTGCCCGCGCCTCAGCCTCCGATGATTTCTGCTCCGCGTAAGCGGCTTTTGCCTCCGCCCGGGCGAGTTCGGATTTCAGCGCGCTGGCTCTTTCCTCCGGCCGCCTGGCCCGGGCAACCGCTTCTGATTCGGCCTTTTCGGCGCGGGCAACCGCTTCCGCGACGGCGGCCGTCGAAGCGGCAACGGAATCCGCGAGTTTCTGCTCGAGCAGGTTCGCGGAGTTGATGCCCAGCCACCGCTCTCCAAGTCCGTGGAAGCGTTCACGCACGACGGCAGCCCTCTGGCCTTCCAGGGCGGTCAGTCGTGTGATCGCGGTCGGCACGCGCGCCCCGACGGCCAGAACCCCGAGACCATGTCCATGCAGAAATTCGAATCCCGCATAGTCTTTTCGAAGCTCGGCCCAGATGCGCCAGACTCCGAAATCATCCCGCCGTTCGTTGATATCGTGAAAGATCACGACACCGCGGTCGGAAAGCTTGGGTAGCCAGTTTTCGAAGTCGTGACGTACAGCGTCATAGGTATGCAGGCCATCGATGTGCAGAAGATCGATCGTCTTATCATCAAAATAGTTGAGCGCCTCATCGAAAGCGCAGCGCAGCAATGTGGAGAAGGCGGCATAGCGCTCATCATGGAAACGGCGAAATTCCTCGAAGATCTCCTCGCCGTATTCACCGGCTTGCGGATCGCCGAGCCAGGTATCGACCGCATGGCAGTGCGTATCCATCCGTCCGCGTGCCACGGCCTGGCAGAAAGCCGAATAGGAGACCCCGGTATGCGTCCCCAGCTCGACGAAGCAGCGTGGCTTTGTTGCCGTTACGATCCAGTGTGCGAAAGGCACGTGCAGCCACCACGCGCTGGCGGCTTCAAGTCGTTCGGCGGGCCAGAAGAGCGGATCCAGCGCCGCGGAGGCCAGATATTCCGGATCGCTGTCAATGCCGCTCAGATCGTCGGAAATGGGAAGTTTGGCGTCATCCAAGTGAAAGCATCCTCTTCCGGCTGCAGCGTCTCATCCTGAAACATGCGCTTGCGAACAGCCGCTGATATTCGCACCCGATCGCCCCGGTGTTCACGGATCACCGACGGCCAACGATATGGCTGCGCTTGAAACCGGCAAGAGCAGATGGGCTGACAGGGATTGGCCGAGCCGCTCTGGCGGCAGCCTTGTTGTTAGCAGGCGGGTCATGATCGTCCGTTCCGGGAAATCACCTGAAACACATCGCAGCTTGGCGGGAGTGGCAGGGGAATGCTCGGCACTGCATCCCTCGAAACGCGAACGGGGCTCGGCAAGGGACGCTATCCGCCGCGCGCCCGCCGTCTGCCGGAAACTCCTGGTCCGGAAATCCACCGCGCTCGCCTGCCACACAGGCAAGCTCTTCCTGGGCACGCCGCGCCGTCGCCTCCACCGCCTCCGCTCTCACTCGCTGCTCGCTGGCGTCCCGCCGCACGAAAGCCATGCGGCGCGCTTTCGGCCCTTATGAAGGGGGGTGGAAGCCGATCCATTGCGTGGGACAACCCTTCCTCGTCCATTTTCTCAGAATATATTTTAACGTATCTCATGCATTGGCAATGGTGTTCATGAGAATTGTTTCATGTATCGTCGTCTTCCCGGGAAACATTCCTATGGAACGTCCCCAGGAAACATCGTTGACATCGCCCGTGAATTTGTCCTCCGTTTCCAATCTCTCTTTCGGAAATCTCGATCGAA
>JASHVY010000303.1 GCA_030044345.1 Acetobacteraceae bacterium
CGCAAACGCGATGATGCGGAAGCGCGTCACCTTCACCCCGGCCGCGGCGGCCGCCTGCTCATTCTCGCGGATGGCGCGGAAGAAAAGCCCCCAGCGCGAGGCGACCACGGCCATCATTCCGCCGACCGAGACGATGAGCAGGGCGAGGATCAGGTAATAATAGGGAAGATCGGTCTTGGCCTGGAAAAGCTGCGGCACGGTCATGCCGCCGGCCCCGCCCGTGACCTCCACCTCCGTCACGATGATGATGCGCATCACCTCGGAGAAGGCCATCGTGAAGATCGCGAGATAGGGCCCGCTCATCCTGAGGCAGGTCCAGCCGATGGCGCCGCCGAGAAGGGCGGAAAGAAGAACGCCCGCGAGCATGCCGAGCGGCAGCGGCAGATTGAGGCCGGTGGCGAGCAGCCCCGCCGTGTAGCCGCCGATGGCGACGAAGGCCATGTGGCCGAAGGAGAACTGGCCGGCATAGCCCGCGATCAGCGACCAGCTCGCCGCCATGATCGCGAATATCATCCCGATGATCATCACATGCAGCCAATAGGCATTGACGAAGAACGGGAAGAGGACCGCAAGAATCGCGAGCAGCGCGGTGGACGCGATGTCGAGGCGCCGCATCGCCTATTCCATCGCGAGATGCTGGCGGCCGAAGATCCCCATCGGCCGGAACAGCAGCACCAGCATCATGATCGCGAGGCCGAAGGCGTTGGCGTAGGAGGGGCCGCGGCTCGGGTCCGGCAGGAAGGCGATGAAGAGATTTTCCGAAAGCCCGAGCAGCAGGGAAGCGATGATCGTCCCGGAGACCGAGCCGAGCCCGCCCAGGATGACGATGACGAAGGCCTGCGTGTCCGGCACCAGCCCCATCGAGGGTGAGAGCGAGTAGATCGGCGCGATCAGCGCGCCCGCGCCGCCGGCGAGCGCGCCGCCGACGCCGAAGGCGAGCATGTACATCCGCTCCGAGTTGATGCCGACGATCGATGCGGATTCGCGCGACTGGCTGACCGCGTTCAGCGCCTGGCCCCAGACGGTGCGGTTGAGGAACCAGATCAGTGCCACGAGCAGGAGAATGCCGCCGCCTGCCGCCACCAGCCGGTCATAGGAGATGATCAGGCCGCCGAGCACGAGATCGCCCGTGATGAAGGAAGGCGGGCGGAGCGGGAAGGGCCCGAAGATGATGATGGCGATGTTGCGCAGGAAGACCGAAAGCCCGAAGGTGACGAGGATGCCGTAATCGGCCTTGCGCTCGATGCGCGGGCTGTAGAGCGGCGTGAGCAGGCCGCGCTCGATGGCGATCGAGAAAAGGAAAGTGAGCGCCATCGCGACGAGCACGGCGGGAAAGGGCGGCACCCCGAGCAGGGTGATGACATAGTACCCGAAATACCCGCCCACCATGTAGATCTCGCCATGGGCGAAATTCACGATCTTCAGGATCGAGAAGATGATCGTGAGCCCGGTCGCGATGAGGGCGAAGAGAACGCCGATGACGAGGCCGTTCGTGGCCTGGATCAGGAAATATTGAAGCATGAACGCCTTCTTTTCAGCCTTCACGGGACTCCGTCGCAGGCTCGGCCGCGATGCGCCACGGTGGGTGCGCGCATCGCGGCCGGCCGCGCAGGATGTTCAGGCCGGCGGCGTCTTGTAGAGATAGGACACGGTTGCATACTTTTTCGGCCAGAGGATCGGGGCGTCGAACGTGGACTGGTCCTGCTGGTCGTACTGGATGATCGATATCGGCGCATCCATGAACTGATGAAAGGCCCAATCCGGCGTGTGGCTGGTCGAGAAGGTATAGAGCCCGCGCGTGCCAACCCAATGCAGCGTCTCGAGACCGTGAATGATCGCCTCGGGAGTCGTGCTGCCGCTGCTCTTGATCGCTTCGGCGAGGCTCCAGACAGCGTCATAGGATTCCATCGCCGAGCCGGGCGGGTCGGTCTTGTATTTTTCGTTGAAGGCTTTCGCGAACGCCTTGGTCTTGTCGTTCCACCCGGACTTGGGCAGCCCCACATTCTCGCAGACCAGCCACAGGCCTGCCTTGCCGACATTCTTCCAGAAGGTCGGGTCAACGCCCTCGCCGCCCGAAAGGAAGAAGCCGGTCTGCGGCGTCGGCGCGAAGTCGAGCGATTGCGCCTGGGTCACCATCGGGTAGGCGCCGGCTTCGGCATAAAGGGCGAAGAAGAAGTCGTAGGCCGGCTTCTTCGCCTTCATTCTCAGGATCTGCGCGGTGAAGTCGGTCGCTGTGGGATCGGCCGTGTAGAGGTCGAACGGAACGTTCTCCTTCTTGAGGACCTCCGAAACCACCTTGCGGCTGGCGAGCCCGATATCGTCCTGCTCGCAGAGCAGGGCCACGTTCTTGAAGCCGGCAGCGACGATCCATTCGCCGATCGCCGTGTCGAGCAGCGGGTAGGTGGTGGAGTTGCGGAAGACCTGCGGATAGCCCTTGGCGGTGACCTCCTGCGACCAGACGTCGCAGAACAGCATCGGCACGTTGTATTTGTGCACGACCTCCATCTCCGCCAGCGCGACGGAGCTGTGGAACTCGCCGAAAAGGGCGACGACCTTTTCCTGCACGATCAGCCGTTCGGCGGCGGCAGTCCCTTCGGCCGCCAGGCCGCGCGTATCCTGATAGAGGATCTCGATCGGCCGGCCGAGCACGCCGCCCTGGGCATTGATCTCGTCGGCCGCCATCGCCGCGGCATATTTCATGAGCAGGCCTTCGGCATAGCCGCCGGGCGGCGAAAGCGGGCCGACCCAGCCGAGCCTGATCGATTCCGCCGCTCGCGCCGCGCGGCCGAAGAGCGGCAGCGTGGCGGCGGCGCCGGCCGCGCCGAGCGCCAGAAGATCGCGGCGCGGCAGCGGCACGGACATGCCGGAAGATGCCCCTGGGGAAGCCGCCCCCGGGCGTGGGCCGACGGATATCCCCGGAGCCTCGCCGGCTCCGTCCTGGTTGTTTTCGATCGCCATTGATCTCTCCCCTGTCTCCGATGCAGTGAAGTCTCGCGGTATCCCCCGCCATCATTTGCCGGACCTTCGTCCGGATGGTCGAAGCTCACACGCCATCGCCGGCTCCTCGTTCCGATCTTGTATTGGAACGCGGGCGGGCCAAGCGAAGCGCCAGAATGCCCAGGCGCCAGAATGCCCAGGCGCCTGAATGGTTATGAAGCCGGTCCAATGGCCTCGCGGCCATCGTCGCATAGGACGGGCCGGCCATGGAAGCGTCAGGAAAACGGGACGTCGCGATCCGGTTTCGCCAGGAGCGGCCGTTTCAGGATCAGCGTGGTCCAGCCGTCGAGCCCGATGCGGCGGACGAGAACCAGCCCGGCGCGCCGGTGCGCAGCCAGAACCATCGGGGCCTGGCGGTCGAGCAGCCCGGCAAGCACGGCCCTGCCGCCCGGCGCGAGATGGCGCGCGAGCGCTTCCGCCATGGCAATGAGCGGCCGGGCAAGGATATTGGCGAGCACGAGATCGTAAGGCGCATGGCTCAGGATCGCCCGCGCCCGCCAGCCGTCGCCGAGGATCACCCGCACGCTCGGCGCAAGCCCGTTGGAAGCTGCATTGCGCCGCGCCGCGCGCACCGCTTCGGGATCGTTGTCCGCTGCCAGGACAGCGCGATGCCAGAGGCGCGCCGCGGCCAGGGCAAGAATGCCCGAGCCGGTGCCGAGATCGAGGATCCGGCGTGGCCGCACCGGCGCCAGCGTCTCGAGCGCGAGCAGGCAGCCCTGCGTCGAGCCGTGCTCGCCCGAGCCGAAGGCCATGCCGGCATCGAGCACCAGCGAGATCCGTCCGGCCGTTTTCTTCCGGGCAAGATGGCTGCCGCGGATCACGAAGCGGGTGCCGATCCGCTGCTCGGGAAAAGCCTCGCGCATGCGGGCGAGCCAGCCGGTCTCCGGGATCGGATGGCGCTCGGGCGTGCAGGCAATGCCGCTTGCCGCCGCGGCAAGCGCCAGCGCCAGCGCGAGCCCAGTCTCGTCCCCGGTCTCGTCCCCGGTCTCGTCCCCGGTCTTGTCCCCGCTGGTGGCGCGCACGCCCTCGATCTCCACCTGCCCGTCGGGCGCGGAGAAGCGCGCAACACTCCGGCAATGCGCGGCGAGCGCCGCCTCATAGGCGGCGGCGGCTTGCTCGGGAAGGAGGAAGCGAAGGGTTTCGAGCCGGACGCTCACGCCGGTTCGACGAAGCGGTCGAGCACGCGTTTGCGCCCCTC
>JASHVY010000304.1 GCA_030044345.1 Acetobacteraceae bacterium
ACCGGGATGCTTGGACGACGGCCGATTTCGCTGCCGCGGTGAAGGTATATCCGACGCCGACGCCAAAGGAGGTAAAAGCGCTGCGCGTCAGGCTCGGCATGTCGCAAGCTCAGTTCGCCCGATCCTTCGGCTTCACGGTCGATGCCGTGCAGCAATATGAGCAAGGCCGGCGCCGGCCCTCGGGCCCAGCCTCAGCCCTGCTCCGGGTGATTGCGCGCGAGCCGGAAGCGGTGCGGCGGGCGCTGGCAGCCTGACCATGAGCGCCACACTCCTTGCCGAACGCGCCTCAGCGGCCTACCGACCGCCGATGGAGATCGTGTCCGGCTTCCTCGACCGGGCGCCTGTTCCGCTACTGCACATGGCGGCGGCGCTCGGCCTGACCGTTTTCATCGGGGAATACACTCGGGCGGTCGAGGCGCTCAAGCAGGTTGCCGGGATCACCGAGGCTACGCTCGCCGCTGCGCGTAATAGCGGGCGGCGGCGTACGCCCGAGAAGCAGGAGCTTCTTCGGCGAATCCGTGCCCGTGCGTGTATGACGGGGATAGAGCCGCTTCAAGCCAACCTCTGATCGAGTCCATGCCGTGCCGAGGTGCGGTCAGCCCCCACCAATCCAGCCGCGTCCGCCACCGTCCCCGTATGTATGACGGTCTGCACGTCGGTTGGTAGGTAGGTTTGCATCGCGCGAAAACCCATATCATATTGATTTCATTTACTGATTTTTCCTGGTTTGGAGGAGGCCCAGACCTTTCTCGCCCCGTCCCAGACCGTCCGCCACTGAGGCCGCCCCGATTGGACGGACACCTCCGATAGGCTGAATGCAATTGTCCGATCCACGCCGAAGACAGGGTCGACGTGCTCAGCTATATTGAAGGTCTGTACAATTGAAGACGAATTCACTCCGGCATCGGATATTGCACGCCGGTGCGGATGGCAGCGGTTGCCATGGCCGCGTAACGGTTCCCATCAAACCGGGGCAAGCTCACCCGCCTGAGCGCGTCCACAGCACCAAAATCACGCCACAGGCCTGTCTTGAAACTGCGTGCGACCGTGTCTAGGGTCGATGTGGTTGTTAGCGGTATCATTCGCAATCGTGCACTCATCGCGCTCGCGAAGAGAAAGGCGGAAATCCATCCCATGCCAATGGCCAAGGCGATCCTTCCCGGTGTTGCCGATCGGAAAAGATGACCGGCGATATCGGCTTTCTCATCCAGCCGGCGCGACGGGAGCGGACTGCGTTCGCTCGCGCTCCCGTATCCCATTCTCATCTTCTGTTTTCTCACGCGATTCAGATCTCCGGTGATTTCACCTCCGGTTATCACGCTCGATGACCGGTCGGCAGTTCCTGCGCGGTCGAACAGCGCTGCTGACCGGATCAACAGATGGGCTGGGATTCGCCCTGGCCGAAGCGCTGGCGTTCGCTGGCTGCCACGTAATGCTCAACGGGATCGAGCCGGCGGCATCGGTGGAGGCCAGGCGAACAGCGCTGGAACAGCGCGCTGGCGTGTCAGTCGGCTACTGCGAGGTCAGCGTCGCGGAGGAATGCGGTGTGGCCGCGCTGATCGAGGCGACTCATAGACAGTTTGGCACTCTCGATGTGCTGGTCAACAATGCTGTCGTCCGTCATTTTGCACCGATCGTCGATTTCCCGACGGAAAAGTGGGAGGCCGCGCTCGCGGTCAATCTGTCGGCCGCCTTCCATGCCATCCGCCTGGCGCTGCCAGGGATGCGGGCACGCAACTTCGGCCGCATTTTCAACATGACATCCGTTTACGGCTCACGCGGCACCACAAACCGCGTGGATTACGTCACCACAAAGGCTGCCCTGCTCGGGCTGACGCGCGCGGTCGCCCTGGAGAATCTCGATTACGACGTGACCTGTCATGCCATCTGTCCCGGCTCGGTCCTCACGCCGGGCACCGATGCGCGGATTCGCCAGTTGATGGCGGACCAGGAATTGTCGCGCGCGGCCGCCGAACAGGCCTTCCTGGCGGGAAAGCAGCCCGGCGGCCGATTCATTCCTGCTGCCAGCGTCTCCGACCTGCTCCTCTTTCTGTGTGGGCCCGCGGCTCGCGACATGACTGGTGCTCAGCTTCCCGTGGAGGGAGGCTGGCTGGCCAGCGGCTAGATCAAAAAAGAGCGTGATGATCTGAAATCATCACGCCCTGAGGAATGATCGGATAAAGCAGCCGCCAGCCATCGCCTCACCATCGGCGTCCGCCCGGGCGGGCGGACCCGCGAGTCAGGCGCTCTCACGCTGGATGATCTCGAACTTGAGATCGACGACGCTGCCACGCAGATATTCGGCATCATCCAAGATACGACCAAGCAACATCTGAGCGGTGCGCTCACCAATTCCATAACGCGGCAGCCGCAAGGTCGTCACGGCGGGCGAAACATGCCGCAGCAGGTCCACGTCATCGAAGCTTGCAATGGCGATGCGGCGGGGCACGACCCATCCTCGCTTCTGACACTCGAACAAGGCCCCGACAGCCAGCACATCGCCGGCGCAGAAGAACGCATCCACCTCCGGCACCGCCTGCACCACGCGGACCACCGCCTCTGCCCCCGAGGCAAGGCCACGCGAGGTTTCCACGATGAGCCGGGGATCCGGCGTCTGCCCAAGCTCAGTCAACGCGGCCCGATACCCCTCGATCCGGTCCCGCGAACGGTCGTTGTTATGCGCGAACAGACTCGCGAATGCGATCTTGCGATAGCCAAGACGCCCGAGATGCAGCGTCATTGCCTTGGCCGCCTCGCGGTTGGAATAGCTGACGGCCATGTCCAGTGGCTCGGGCGGCAGGTTGCCGTTCTCGACCACCGGCACGCCGGCCTGCCGGATCAACGCCCTGGCACGATCCGTGTGTTCGATATTGTGAAGCACGAGACCGCTGACCCGCTGCGTCAGGAACGCTGCGACCAGATCCTCTTCTTCCGAAGGATCGTAGCCAGACTCTGCGATCATGAGCTGGAAGCCGCGGCTGCGCAGCACCACGGACAGGCCCTTCAGGGTCTGCGTGTAGATGGAATTGTCGATGCTCGGAACGATCAGACCAACGGTTGTGGATCGGCTGGACGAAAGGCTGCGCGCGAGAAGATTCGGCAGATAGCCAACTTCCTCCACCGCGCGGATCACGCGCTCGCGCATCTCCTGCGAAACCTTCGCCGGTTCACTGAGGGCCCGCGAGACCGTCATCGTGGATACACCAGCGCGCTCGGCCACGTCGCGCATGCGGATGCCGCCCGTACGCCTCCGCGAACTCCGCTCCTCCTCCACCGCGTGTCTCCTGCCCACTCGTCCCATGCCCAACAAACCGCGCCGTACCCCTGAAAACAAGAGCGTTTGGGCGCGCGCGCCGACAAGGGTTGTTACCGATATCAGCGGAAGCTATGATCACTCGTCAAGCAACATGGACGCCGAGCGAACCTGCCGGCGGCGGAGGGTGGGAACATTCAGGAACTTGCGGGGCACCCGTGGCTTGGGGAGCGCATGTCGCGCTACATCCTGGCGAGCCGGCCGGTGCATGATGGGTTGCGGCAGGTACTGACGCAGGTTGCAGGGTTCGCATTGCTCGTCGTCGTTCCAGGGCGCGTCCCGGCAATGCTTGACGGTCCGGTTGCCTTGGCAAGGCGCGCATTGTCCCCCGTCGCCGAAGCGCTTGATGCCTTGCGGGTTCCTCCGCAGGCGCAGCACCATCACTTCCATCTGACCTCCGCTGCCGATGCGTTGGCCCGCTGCCTCGACCTGCTGACCGCCTGCCTGCGGCCATATGCCTGCGATTCAGAGCGCGATGCTCTGGTGCGCAGCTTGCGCGATGCAACCGATCACCTGCGCGCGGCGGCCCGGCTGCTGCCGGGATTCGAAATGGCCGACCTCACGCAGGCCTGCTGCGCCGCACACGCCGGTTCGCGGCAAAACCTGTGCGTCTAGATCGGGACGAGACCTCTCGCGCTCGCTCATCCCGCTCTCGCCATTTGTTTTCCCGCGTGATTCAGACCTCCGGTCATCACGCTCGGGGCCTGCAAGGGAAGGAAACGTCGATGGCCGACTATTCGATCTGGGTGCTCGACTATGCCGCCGTGGAGAAATTCCCACTCAGCGTGATGCTGTACGGCCCGCAATATCAGGGTACGCGCAAGCTGCCCTACGCCTATGTGCTGCTCAAGGGCAAAGGTGGAACCATCCTGATCGATACCGGCTACGATCACGTGAATTACGGGAAGACGCTCGCCGAGCTCTACGGGGTCACGAACTATCACGGCCCGGTGGAAGTCCTGGCGGAATGCGGCGTCCGGCCCCAGGACGTGACGACGGTGTTCATCACCCACGCCCATTTCGACCATATGGGGGCGATGGGCCATTTCCCCAACGCGAAGTTCTACGTCCAGCAGCGCGAAATCGACAAATGGGTTTGGGCTCTGACACTTGGTCCGGAGTACCGGTTCCTCGTCGGCGCCGTCGATCCGGCGGATATCGTGACGGCAGTGGAGCTCACGCGCCAGGGTCGCCTGGTTTGTCTTGACGGCGATCACGAGGACGTGCTGCCAGGAATTGATGTACACCTGGCTGCCGACACGCATACCTACGGCTCGATGTATGTCACCCTGCGCAACGACGGCAAACGGGACAGCCAGGACGTATGGATATTCGCCGGCGATCTGCTCTACACTTATGACAACCTGACCGGCCTCGATCCGGCGTCGCCGCAGTTCGTGCCGATCGGGCTGGCGGTCGGCAGCCAGTCGAACCTGATCTTCGCCAGCGCTGAGATGCTGCGCAGCGTTGGCGGAGAGCACAAGCGCGTCATCCCGGTCCATGAGAACCGGCTGCAATCCCTGTTCCCGTCGCGTCGCACCGTGGCCGGATTGCAGGTCGTCGAACTCGCGCTCGCAGCGGGCGAAACCAGCAAGGTTGCCTGACCCGGCCCACATAGCTTCGGATCAACCAGATGCATGATGATTTTTAGATCATCGCGCATCTAGAAAGTATTATGCACTTCGATGAAGTCTCAGAAAGGAGGAGATTTTTTTCTGAAGAAAAAGAAGCAAAAAAGACTTTTTTCCGTTTTCCGGACCAAGCGCTGCCTGTGGACTATGAATGAAAGGAGAAAAGTTCTTCGGTTCTTTCTTTCAAGAAAGAACAACTCTAGGCTCGGGCCATCAACCGCATAAGCGGCGCGACGCTCGTTGCCTCCTCGATCGCCCATACCGCGGCAATGCAGGCCTCCGCATCCATCTCGTCCCCGTTTCGTGCCGCATTGTCGCGGAACTTGGCCTCCAGATCGCGGTCGGAAAGCGGCTGTGCAACGCTGCCGAGAGCCGCGTCGACCCGCACGGACATGCTGCGCCCATCCTGCGTCCTGGCGGTGACGATCGCCCCGCCGGACGGCAGCGATGGGTCGCATTCGGCATGCACCTTCCGGCGCAGCGCGGCGATTGCCGGATCAGCCACCGCCGACAGCTCGAATTCCTCAACCCCCGCGCGCCCGCGCAGAAAGGCAACGGCAGCGCAATGATGGATGCTGACACGCGCGTCGCGCGCATTGGTCACCGGCCGATCGCCGCGATCGAGCAGCAACTGGTCGCCCCGCACCGTCACCGACTGCAGATCGTCCGGCGAAACGCCGAGCCGCTTCCGCAATTCCAGGCAGGCATCGATGACGGCATGAAAGACGATGCCTGCCGGATAGGGCTTGTAGGTGTTCGCTGCGTATTCCCAGCGCACGCCGAGCCCGCCTGTGAACGCCTCCGGCGTCGGCGCGTCGCCCATCGCCCGCGCCCAGCCGAGCGCACCCTCCAGCGCCTGCGGCGCCGCCATATAGCCCGCGCGCGCCAGCAACGCCGCAAGCAGCCCGTTGCGGGCGGCATTGCCGACGCCGACATTCTTGGCCGCGCTGGCAAGGTTCTCCACCAACCCCGCCGACTGGCTCGCCGCGATTCCGATCGCCGCGGCAAGCTCCGCCTCCGTCAGCCCGAGCAGCTTGCCGCACGCCACGGCCGCGCCGAACACGCCACAGGTTGCGGTGATGTGCCAGCCGCGCGCGTAATGTCCCGGCGAGACGGCCTTGCCGATACGGCATTCCACTTCCGCACCGAGAATGAAGGCATGCAGCAGGGAGCCACCGCGGAACCCGTGCTGCTCGGCAAGCGCGAGCGCTGCCGGCGCGACCGGTGCCGTCGGATGGATCACCGTCTCTAGATGCGTGTCGTCGTAGTCGAGCAGATTGGCCGCAATCGCATTCACGAACGCAGCACCCATCGCGTCCAGGCGCTCACGGCGGCCAATCACGGTCAGCGGGACGGGACCGCTGAAGTCCCGCATCACCGCAACCGCGGTCGCGACGGCCGGGTCGTTCGCCGCGCCCAGCGCGCAGCCGAAGAAATTCAGCAGCGATCGCTTGGCCTCGTGCCGCAACCCGGCATCGATATCCGTCCAGGTGGAGGAGGCGACGAACCGCGCGAATGTCTCGCTCACGGACCCCGCCGCCGGCACGCCTCCGCTCAATCGATCACCAAGACGGCATCAGCGCCGCCGAGCACGAACAGGGACCGCTCCTGCGCCGCCGTCGCTACGGTCACGTCTTCGTTCCTCTTGTCGGACGCAGAGCGCTCAGTCTCGCGGCGGCACGTCCAGCCGGACGGCGATGCCTTCCAGCTCCGGGCTCGGCGCCGGATAGCGCCGCATCACCAGCGGGTCGTGGCCGGGAATGATATGCGCGGGCGACGGCGCGGCGGCGCGCACGCGGTCGTAGCTTTCCAGCATGTCGGCCACGCTGACGCAGACCGGAAAAGGCCTGCCTGTCTCGATATTCTCGTAGAAATGCGAGACGTCGGAGGCGAGCACCACCCAGCCGCGCGCCGTGTTGACGCGCACGAACTGCAACCCCGCCGAATGGCCCGGCGCCGGATGCAGCGTGATGCCGGGCGCAAGCTCCACCATGCCGTTGTACAGCCCCACGCGTCCGCGATAGTTCAACCGCACGATTCCGACCACATCCTCCACTTCGTACGGATGCGCCATGTGGCTGTAGCGCATGTGGCGCCCGACGGCGAAATGCAGGTCGGACTCCTGAAGATGGAACTGTGCTGTCGGGAACTTGTGGAAGCTGCCGACATGGTCGTAGTGCAGATGCGTCAGCACCACGTCCTTCACGTCGGCCGCCACGACACCGAGCAGCGGCAGCGAGTCGACGGGGCAGCGCAGATAGGTGCGGCGGCGCTGCGCGGCGATCTCTGCGGTGAAGCCGGAATCGACCACCACGACGCGCTCCGGGCCACGGATCAGCCAGACGAAGTAATCCATCGGCATCGGTCCGTCATGCGGGTCGCCACCGATGAAATGCTCCGCACGCCGCGCCTCGCGCGTCGCATAGCGCAGGGCGAAAACCTCATAGACGGGCAGAGGCGCATTCATGTCCGCTCTCCTCCTGCTCCGCCGGTCCGGCTGCCGCCGGAGCAACGGGTTGCATCTTGTCCGTTGTGGCGCAACCGACCGGCATGGTCATGTTGTCCTCGGGTCAGGACGAACGGTTGTGCCCGCCCTGCTCCCGACACCCTATTCCCGAACCGCGTCAACCGGTGGTCTTCGCCGGCAGTGCACCCTCCTTCAACAGCACTTCGTGCGCCGCCTTGAAGGCGTCGAGACCGGCGGGGATGCCGCAATAGGCGGTGGCGTGCAGCAGGACCGACTTGATCTCCTCCACCGTCACGCCGTTGTTGAGCGCACCCTTCACATGCAGCTTGATCTCGGGCGCGCGGTTGAGCGCCGTCAGCATCGCGAGATTGACGAGGCTGCGCGTCCGGCGATCGAGCGTCGGATCACCCCATGCCCAGCCCCAAGCCCAGCTCGTCGTCGCACGCTGGAAGGCCATCATGAAATCGTCGGCCCTGGCGATCGAGGCATCGACATATTCGGCTCCCAGAACCGCGCGACGGATCGGCAGACCTTTTTCGTAGAGAGATTGATCGGACATGGGGCACTCCCTTGGATCGGCGGAAGCCTAAGAGAGCCATTGGCGGGCCGTCAATGTGGCAATCAGACGATCTGTCGATTTCACCATCAAACCGTTGCGGTCTGCGCAGCAGCATGGCAAAATTACAGTTCGAAATGGACGAACGGGACACTCAGATTGTCTGATGCCCCTGCGGTTGATCTTCTCTCCGTGTCCGTCAATTCGTTGCGGGTCGAGCGGCAATCGCTCCGCCGCCTCGTGGAGGACCGGCTCCGCGCAGCGATCATGGAAGGCGCCTTTCTCCCGGGCAGCCACCTTGCGGACCGTGCGCTCTGCGAACAATTCGGCTGCAGCCGCAGCATCATCCGCGAGGCGATCCGCCTGCTGGAGGCCGAAGGGCTGGTGACGGTGGTGCCGCATCGCGGCCCGTTCGTGACGTTCCTCACCGCCGCGGAAGCGGTGCAGATCTACGAGGTGCGTGCGGCCCTCGAGGCGGTGGCCGGCCAGGGCTTCGCAGAACGCGCCTCCGAGGAGGAACGGGCTGCCCTGCGGCGCGCGTACGAAGAGCTGGCCGGCATGGATGCAACGATCGGGCAGCGGGCGTTGCTGGAGGCGAAACAGGCCTTCTATGACGTGCTGCTGCACGGCTGCCGCAACGACTATGTCGGCCGCATGCTGGCGCAATTGCTGAACCGCACGACCCGGTTGCGCGCCACCTCACTCTCCAGCCCCGGCCGATTGTCCAGCACCGTGCTGGAGTTGCGGCGCATTCTGGAGGCGATCGACCAGCGTGACGGCGAGGGTGCCGCCGCCGCCTGCCGCGATCATGTGCGCGCCGCCGCCGCCGGGGAGCTCGCCGTGCTCCGCGAACGCGCGGTGCAGCCCCTGCGCGACGCATGACGGTCGGGCGTTCATCACGGGGCCAGCCAGGCGCCACGCAAAAGATCGCTCACGATCAACGCGTTGCTGTCCCGGCAGGCAAGCGGCCGGAGTTGCCGGGCCGATCGTCGCACCGCACATCCGGCACGCCCGGACACATGGCATCAAAACCAAGCACCCCCCAAGCATCCCGGAGCGTGACAGTGCTATTTCTGTTATGTCCTTGGGCAGGGAAACGGGCAGCCCGTCCGCCGGCGGAATCGCGGTGCCATGCGACCGTCCATGCCGGCTCATGCGCCGCGGCGGCCTTCGTTCAAGAGAGAGGAGAGATGGATGGCGGAGCAGGTTGTCGGTTTCGTGGGCCTCGGCCGGATGGGCGGCCCGATGAGCGGCCGCCTCGCCGCTGCGGGCAGCGCGGTACACGTCTTCGACACCAGCGAATCCGCCCTGCGCGCCGCCGTCGCGGCCGGATGCATGGCCGCGTCGTCGGCGCGTGATGTCGGCGAGAAGGCCGATATCGTCTTCATCAGCCTGCCCACGCCCGACATCGTGAACAGGGCGGTGCTTGGCGAGCAGGGGATCGCAGGCGGCTCGCGCGTCAGGATCGTGGTCGATCTCTCAACCACCGGACCGGGCATGGCCGGAAGGGTGGCGAGCGGTCTTGCGGAGAAGACCATCGCCTGGGTTGACGCACCGGTCTCCGGCGGCGTCGCGGGCGCGAAGGGCGGCACGCTCGCCGTCATGGTCTCCGGTCCGAAGCCCGCCTATGCGCTCGCCGAGCCGTTGCTCAAGAATTTTGGCAGGCTGTTCTTCGTCGGCGAGAAGGCCGGTCTGGCGCAGGCCGCGAAACTCGCGAACAACCTGCTCGCCGCCTCGGCGCTGGTGATCACGTCGGAGGCCGTGGTGATGGGCGTGAAGGCCGGGCTCGACCCGAAGGTGCTGATCGATATCATCAATGTCAGCAGCGGTCGCAACAGTGCCACGCAGGACAAGTTCCCGCGCGCGATCCTGCCGCGCAGCTTCGATTTCGGCTTCGCGACCGGCCTCTCCTACAAGGATGTCCGGCTCTGCATCGACGAGGCGGAGGCGCTCGGCGTGCCCATGGTGGCGGGTGCCGCCGTGCGGGAAATGCTGGCGGTGACGCAGGCGCGCTTCGGCGCGGACTCCGACTTCACCTCGATCGCCCGCGTGGTGGAGGAATGGGCAGGGGTCGAAATCAAGGGTTGACCATCGGTCGCGCGGATCGGGGAGGATCGAGATGTCGGACGCCATGGAGCTTCACGGACAGGATCGGGTTCCGGACAGCGATAAGGTCCCCCCTCCCCTTGCCGCCGCGCTGGCGCGCGCGATCGTCGATGCACGCTCCACGGATTTTCCGGCCGCGGTGCAAGAAAAAGCGCGGGCCTGCCTGCTCGATTTCCTCGGCTGCGCGTTCGACTCGCATGCCCTGCCCTGGAGCCGGCAGGCCGCTTCGCTCGCCGAAGGGAAAGGGCCTTGCACGATCATCGCCTCGCCGGAAGGTGTTTCCCCCGGCGATGCCGCCTTTGCCAACGCGGTCGCGGGGCACGGTCTGGTGCGTGAGGATATGCACGTAGGCGCCGTCGCGCATCTCGGGGTGGTGGTGCTGCCGGCGCTGCTGGCCCTCGCTGAACGGCGCGAGCGGACGCTGGCTGCGGTGCTTGACGCGGCGGTGATCGGCTACGAGGTCGGCGCGAAGCTCGGCCGGGCCATTGTGACGCCCGAATTCTCGCGCTTCTTCCGGCCGACCGGCTTCGTCGGCCCGGCCGCCGCGGCGGCGGCGTGCGCAGTGCTGCTCGGCCTCGACGAGACGGGGATCGAGAGCGCCCTGTCGCTGGCCGCCAACATGGCGTCGGGGCTGAACGAATGGCCGCATTCCGGCGCGGACGACATGTTCTTCCACCCGGGTGTCGCGACCCGCAACGGACTCACCGCTGCCCGCCTCGCGGAACGCGGAGCCAGGGGATCGGCCGGCGCGCTGGATGGGCGGGCGGGGCTGCTGACGGCGATGCGGCCGGACAGGAAGGTGCCGCCGGTCCGGCTGTTCGACGGTGCATCGGAAATCCTCTCGGTGTTCTTCAAGCCGGTGCCGGTCTGCAATTTCGCCCAGACGCCGGCGCTCGCCGCGATGGAGCTTGCCGCCGAGAGACGGATCGACCCGCAGGCGATCCGTTCCATCCGCGTGCGCGTCTCGCGTGCGGCCAAGGTCTATCCCGGATGCGACCACGCCGGCCCCTTCGCGCGTATCCTGCAGGCCAAGATGAGCATCCAGTACGCGGTCGCGAGCGCCCTTCTGGATGGCCGCGTGGACGAAGCAAGCTATGCCGATCTCGGCGATCCGGCGCGCCGGGCGCTCGCCGAGAAGATCGCGGTCGAGGCCGATGACGCCTACACCGCCGTCTTTCCCCAGCAGCAGAGCGCGGCGGTGGAGATCCGAATGCAGGACGGGTTGAGCCTGTCGCATGCGCTGGCGGATGTTGTGGCGGCGGACCAGGCCGCGGTGCGTGCGCGGTTCCGCCGCGCGGCGGGCGCCACGGTCGGAGCCGACGCGGCGCAGAGGATCGAGGCGCTCATCGATGACCCGTCCGGAGAAATCGGTGTGGCCTCGCTGATGGCGCTGACGCGGCGCGGAGAGGCCGCGTGATTCACGCCTTCGGCGTTCCCACCTCCGGCGATCACGCTTTATCCAAGATACTTGTTGATGATGCCAAAGCCTTCGCGCCCGACGGCATCGGGCGTCATCTCGTCGACGATC
>JASHVY010000305.1 GCA_030044345.1 Acetobacteraceae bacterium
AGCGCACCGGATGCGGTGTTTGGGTTGCGATGGACGGGGCAGATGACGGCTGCGCGGATCAAGGCTTTGGCGCCTTATCTGCCGATGGGGCTTTCCGAGATCTATGTCCACCCCGCTGTCAGGCGGGAGGCGCTTCTCAAGGCGCTGATGCCGGCCTACGCGCAGGAAGCGGAGTTCGCCGCGCTGGTGGACCCGGAGGTGAGGCAGGCGCTCGAAGCGGTGGCCGAGATCGTGAGAAGCTAGACGGGTTCGACGCCGAGGCGCTGGGCCTCTTGCATCGCCGGGTGTGACAGGGCGCGCTGGGCCTCTTGCATCGCCGGGTGTGACAGGGCGTGGGCTGGCGGGCTGTCCGCGAGTTCGGTGAGCACATGGCCGAGCTCGGTCTTACCGAGGCGCCGCGCTTCGGTGCGGAGCTGGTCGGCATCGATGAAGCCCATGCGGAACGCGACCTCCTCGGGGCAGCCGACGAGCATGCCCTGACGCGCCTGGATGGTCTGAACGAAGGTGGCGGCCTGCAAGAGGGAGTCGGGGGTGCCGGCATCGAGCCACGCGCAGCCACGCGACAAACGTTCGACATGCAAAGCGCCCGTCTCGAGATAGATGCGATTGAGATCGGTGATCTCGAGCTCGCCGCGATCGGACGGTCTCAGGTTGCGCGCATAGTCGCAGACATTCCGATCATAGAAATAAAGGCCGGTGACCGCCCAGTTCGAAGCGGGGACCGAAGGTTTCTCGACGATTTCGAGAGCCTGTCCGCTCTCGGAGAATGAGACGACGCCATAACGCTCCGGGTCCCGCACCTGATAGGCGAAGACGGTCGCGCCCGCCCCGCGCCCCGCGGCGCGGCGCAAAAGATCGGAGAGATGATCGGCGTGAATCAAATTGTCGCCGAGCGCGAGCGCGGCAGGCTCGCCATTCAGCCATTCGGCGCCGATCCGGAAGGCCTGGGCAATGCCGTCGGGGCGGGGCTGCTCGGCATAGGCGAAGCGGATCCCGAATCGCTCGCCCGAGCCGAGCAGGCGGCGGAACTGCGGCAGGTCTTGTGGGGTCGAGATGATGAGAATGTCGCGGATTCCGGCGAGCATCAGGGTCGAGAGCGGGTAATAGACCATCGGCTTGTCATAGACGGGCAGAAGCTGCTTCGAGGCCGCGAGGGTCATCGGATGAAGCCGCGTGCCGGATCCACCGGCGAGCAGGATCCCTTTCATGGTGTTCATCCTCCTCTTCTCATGCCGCCGTGCCGAGCCGCTCACCCGCATAGCGCCCGGCACGGATGGCCTCCCACCAGGCACGATGGGAGAGGTACCAGGTGAGGGTGCGGCGAAGGCCGAGGGCGAGGTCGTGGCGGGGCTGCCAGGCCAGCGCGGCCTCGGCGGCTGTGGGGTCGATCTCGTAACGGAAATCATGGCCGGGCCGGTCCGTGACGAAGCGGATCAGTCGCTCGCGCGGGCCGGCGGGGTCGGGAACCAGCTCGTCGAGCAGGGTGCAGATCATCTGCACGATCTCGAGGTTGCTGCGCCCCGCGCGCCCGCCGATGCAATAGGTCCCGCCCGGCTCGCCCCGCTCGAGCACCCGCACCAGGGCCTCGGCATGATCCTCGACATGGAGCCAGTCCCGCCGGTTCTCGCCCTGGCCGTACACCGGCAACGACCTGCCTGCGAGCGCGTTGATCGTGACCAGGGGGATCAGCTTCTCGGGGAATTGCCAGGGGCCGTAATTGTTCGTGGTGTTGGAGACGAGGGTCGGCAGCCCGTAGGTGTGGAGCCAGGCGCGCACGAGATGATCGGCCGCGGCCTTGGAGGCGGAATAGGGGCTGCGCGGAGAATAGGGCGTGGTCTCGGTGAAGGGCGGGTCCTCGGGGTCGAGCGCGCCGAACACTTCGTCCGTCGAGATATGGTGGAAACGAAAGCGGGACTTCGCCTCGGCGCCGAGGCCCGACCAATAGGCACGGGCCGCCTCGAGCAGGACATAGGTACCGACGATATTGGTCTGAACGAAGGTGCCCGGGCCGTCGATCGAGCGATCGACATGGCTCTCGGCGGCGAGATGCATCACCGCATCGGGGCGATGCGCAGCAAAAGCGGCCCGCATGGCCTCGCCATCGGCGATGTCGGCGCGGATCAGGACGTGCCGCGGGCTTTCCCGCGCCTCCTCCAGCGCATCCTCCGAGGCGG
Source organism: Acetobacteraceae bacterium (assembly GCA_030044345.1). Taxonomy (GTDB): domain Bacteria; phylum Pseudomonadota; class Alphaproteobacteria; order Acetobacterales; family Acetobacteraceae; genus JAKAWQ01. Next base: position 2,175 of record JASHVY010000305.1, read on the forward strand.
CATAGGTCATCTTGTCGATATTGATGACGCTGTGCCCCGTCGCCCGGATGAGGTGCCGGACGACAGCCGAACCGATGAAGCCACATCCGCCGGTGAGTAAGATCTGCATCAGTTCTCCGCGCCGTTTGTCAGACAAAAGCCCCTGCGCTGAGGACCGGGGCCGACGGGGCAGGCTGGGCCGGCTCGGCCGGCCAATCAAGTCTGGATATTGAGGAGGCTTCCATGGGCGACGCCAACGAAGGTGATCTTCGTCCCATCCGAAAGCCCGAGCACCGTATTCCCGCCTGCCGAAATCTCGGTGGGCATGCCGCTATAGCCGCTCAAGGTCACGGCATCGCCGGCATGGAAGTTGAAGACGTCGTAGGTGCTCGCCGCGCTGGTCAACCCTTTGATGAATTCGAAATTCATGGCGCCCGAGCCCCCCAGCATGAGGTCGCCGCCGAGACCGGCGATCATCACGTCCTGCCCGCTGCCGCCATACATCGAGTCGAGGCCATGGGAGGCTGCGCTGGTCAGGGTTTCGTTGCCCGAGGCGGCCGCCAACGCGTCCCCAAGGCTGCCTCCGGCGGCGAGCGTGTCGCCGGACCCGCCGCCGAAGATGGTGACCTTTCCACTGCCGCCGGAGATCGAATTGTCGCCGCCTGAGCCGCCCTGGTAGAGCCCGCCGCCGGCGCCGCCCTCGATCGTCTCGCTGCCCGAGCCGCCCACCACCGTCGAGGGAGCGGAGCCGTTGATGAAGGTGAGCCGCCCGGTGCCACCGAAGATCAGCGCGGCGTCTTCACCGGTGACCGAGACCGTGTCATCGCCGGTGGCCGCGACGACCGTATCGGCGGTGCCGGAGAGGGAAACGGCATCGCTGCCGTTCTCGAGCCCAACCAGATTCGACCCCCCGCCGGGGCTGATGACGTTGTCGCCGGTGAAGGAAGTGATCGTGTCGTTGCCCGGGCCGCCGACGATGAGCTGATTGCCGCCCCCCGTCGTGGGTGTGCCGATGAGATTGTTGCCCTGCCCGGCGACGACCGTGCCCGAGCCCCCGCCGGTGTTGAAGGTGACGCCGGTTGCGGAGGAGATGAGGACACGTTGATCCACGCCGCCATTGCCCTGAACGCTGGCAAAGCCTTCGGAAGTGTCGATGACGGTGAAGCTGAAGCCGGCGGGAACGCTTACCGGCGTGGTGAAT
>JASHVY010000306.1 GCA_030044345.1 Acetobacteraceae bacterium
GAGCGAGGCCTCGGCAAAGCTCTGCCCCATGCGGTTCAGCGCCGCCGCCAGATCGCCGAGCATGAAATTGGCGACCGTCTTCGCCCGCCGTCCCTTGGCCAGCGCCTCGAAATAATCCGCCGTCCCGGCCTCGGCGACGAGCAATGCGGACTCATAGGCCGCAAGGTCATAATCCGCCATGAAGCGCGCCTTCTTCGCGTCCGGAAGCTCGGGCAGATCTTCCTTCAGCGCCGCGATCCAGGCTTCGTCGAGCACCAGCGGCACGAGATCAGGGTCGGGGAAGTAGCGGTAATCATGCGCCTCCTCCTTGCTCCGCATGCTCCGCGTTTCGCCGCGCGCAGGATCGAAAAGCCGCGTCTCCTGCAGGACCTCCCGGCCATTCTCCCACACCTGCACCTGCCGCCGCGCCTCGGCCTCCACCGCCTGCATCACGAAGCGCACGGAATTGACGTTCTTGACCTCGCAGCGCGTGCGAAACCCCTCGCCGGGATGCCGGACCGAAACATTCACATCGGCGCGGAGCGAGCCTTCCTCCATGTTGCCGTCGCAGGTGCCGAGATAGCGCAGGATCGTGCGCAGCTTGCGCAGATAGGCGCCGGCTTCCTCGGGGCTGCGGAGATCGGGCTCGCTCACGATCTCCATCAGCGGCACGCCGGCGCGGTTGAGGTCGATATAGGATTTCGAGGGATGCTGGTCGTGCAGGGATTTTCCCGCATCCTGCTCGAGATGCAGCCGCGTGATGCCGATCTCCTTGCTGGAGCCGTCGGAAAGCTCGATCGCGAGGCTCCCCTTGCCGACGATCGGGTGCGCGTACTGGCTGATCTGATAGCCGGCGGGAAGATCGGCATAGAAATAATTCTTCCGATCGAAGCGGCTCCAGAGATGGATCTCGGCCGCAAGCCCGAGCCCCGTGCGCACCGCCTGGGCCACGCATTCGCGGTTGATCACCGGCAGCATGCCGGGAAACGCCGCATCCACCAGGCTCACCTGGCTGTTGGGCGCGGCGCCGAATTCAGTCGCGGCGCCGCTGAAAAGCTTCGATCGGCTGACGACCTGGGCATGGACTTCCAGCCCGACGACGACTTCCCACGGCCCCTCGCGGCCTTCGATGTGATAGATCATCGCAGAACCTCCCCGGCGCGCAGCGCGGGAAGCGAAGTGAACCCGGCCGCGCGTTCCAGCGCCGCGCCGACCGTGAAGACCACCTCCTCGCCGAAGGGCGGGCCGATCACCTGCAACCCGAGCGGGAGCCCGTCCGCATCGAGCCCGGCCGGCACCGACAGGGCCGGCACGCCCGCAAGATCGGCGGGCACGGTGAAGACGTCGTTCAGATACATCATCACCGGATCCTCGGTCTTCTCGCCCTCCGCGAAGGCCGCCGAAGGCGCGGTCGGCGCCAGGATCGCATCCACATTCTGAAAAGCGTCGGAAAAATCCTTGAAGATCAGCGCCCGAACTTTTTGCGCCTTGAGATAATAGGCATCGTAATAGCCGGCCGAGAGAACGTAGGTCCCGATCAGGATGCGCCGCTTCACCTCCGCGCCGAACCCCTCGCCCCGCGTGCGCTCATAAAGATCGATGAGATCCTCGCCATCGACACGCAGGCCGTAGCGGATGCCGTCATAGCGCGCGAGGTTGGAGGAGGCTTCGGCCGGCGCGATGATATAATAGGTGGGAAGCCCATATTTCGTGTGGGGCAGCGAAATCTCCACTACCTCCGCGCCCTGCTCACGCAGCCATTCCTCGCCCGCGCGCCACATCTCCCCGATCTCGGCGGCCATGCCGGAGACGCAATATTCGCGCGGCACACCGATCCGCAACCCTTTGATGTTGCGTCGGCAGGCAGCCTCATAGTCCGGCACCGGCCGATCGACGCTCGTCGAATCGCGCGGATCATGCCCGGCCATCGAGCGCAGCAGGATCGCGCAATCCTCCACGCTGCGGCCGAACGGGCCCGGATGGTCGAGCGAGGAAGCGAAAGCGACGACACCCCAGCGGCTGCAACGGCCATAGGTGGGCTTCATCCCGGTGATGCCGCAGAAGGAGGCGGGCTGGCGGATCGAGCCCCCGGTATCGGTGCCGGTCGCGCCCATCGCGAGCCGCGCCGCCACGGCGGCGGCCGAGCCGCCGGAAGAGCCGCCCGGCACCAGCCGGGCCTCGGGATTCTGCTTCCGTTTCCAGGGGTTCTGGGTCGAGCCGTAAGCCGAGCTCGTGGTCGAAGAGCCCATCGCGAACTCGTCGAGATTGGTCTTGCCGAGGAAGATCGCGCCGTCGCGCAGAAGATTCCGCGTCACCGTGCTTTCGTAAGGCGGCACGAAGGGCCCGAGGATGCGGCTGCCGGCCGTGGTGCGAACGCCGCGGGTGCAAAAAATATCTTTTATTGCCAATGGGATACCGGAAAGCGATTCACTTTCCCCCCGCCTGCGGGCCGCATCGGCCGCATCGGCCGCCGCCAGCGCCTGCTCGGGTGTCGCGGTGATGAAGGCATTGAGGCGCGGATTGAGCGCCTCGATCGCCGCGATATGGGCCAGCGCCAGCTCGCGGGCGGAGAAGTCCCGCCGCGCGAGCCCGGTCCGGGCGGCGGCAATGCCGAGATCGGTGAGCCTCATTCCACGACCTTGGGAACGGCGTAGAAATCCCCGATCCGTTCGGGCGCATTGCCGAGCACGATCTCGGCATCCCCGCCGTCGCTCACCACGTCCTCGCGCATCTTGAGCGCCATGGCGACCGCTCCGGTCATCGGCGCGACCTCGGAGACATCGACCTCATCCAACTGCTCGACCCAGGCGAGGATGGAGCCGAGCTCCCCCTCGAGCCGTTCCAGCTCCGCCTCTTCCAGGCGCAGGCGGGCCAGGCGCGCGATGCGCCGAACTGTTGCGGGATCAAGCGGCATGGAACGGTGATATTCCTTCGTAAAGCGGGCCTTGCCGGGCGCGGAGGGCGGGGACCATAACCATGGCGATGCCGCTCTTCAACCTGGCGGAACTCTGCGCCCAGCTCGCGCCGAATGCCCGCCTTCTCGGGATCGACCCGGGGACCCGCCGCATCGGCCTCGCGCTTTCGGACGTTTCGCTCCTGCTCGCAACCCCCTATGGCAGCCTCGCGCGGCGCAAGCTCGCCCAGAATGCGGCGGAGATCACCGCGCTCGCCCGGAAAGAGGGGATCGGCGGGCTGGTGGTGGGCTGGCCGCTCGCGCCCGACGGCAGCGAGGGGCCGGCCGCGCAATCGGCGCGGGATTGGGCGGCAGCGCTCTCCGAAGCTACCGGCCTGCCGGCGACGCTCTGGGATGAGCGCTTCACCACCGCCGAGGCCCTCCGGATCCTGATCGAGGATGCGGATCTTTCGCGCAAGCGCCGCGCCGAAGTGACCGACCGCGTCGCCGCCGCCCTCATCCTCCAGTCAGCCCTCGACTCACGCCGCAACAAGAAAGAGGCAAAATTCTTTGATAATTAATGCCCGTGGGCTGCGGCCTCGCGCTGCACGCGCTCGACCAGCCGGGCATGGGCCTCGGCGAGATGGTCGAAGCTGCGGCGGAAGGTCCCAAGCCCCATGGTCTGGGAGCGAAGCTCGATGATGAGGTCGTGCAGCTCGGCCTCGGGCACCAGCGCCTCGGTCTCGTCCCAGCCCGGCCATCCCTCCTTCTCATGGTAGCCGAGGATCCGCCCCCGCCGCCCGGAGAGCACGCGCTGGACATTGGCGGTATGGATGCTGGGCGCGCTCACAGTCACCTTGTCGATCGGCTCGAGCAGGATCGGCTCGGCTTTCGCCAGCCCTTCGCTCATGCCGATCCGCGTCGCGGTCTTGAAGGCCATGTCGGAGCTGTCCACCGAATGGAAGCCGCCATCCACCAGCGTCACCCCGACATCGACCACAGGAAAGCCGAACGGGCCCTTCTTCGTCGCCTCCTCCGCCGCCTCGGCGACGGCGGGAATATATTGGCGCGGCACCGCGCCGCCGACGATCCGGTCGATGAACTGGAACCCCTCGCCCGGTGAGCGCGGGACGATATCGAGCTTGACGTCCGCGAACTGGCCATGCCCTCCGGTCTGGCGCTTGAGCCTGGCGTGCTGATGAACGGGCTTGCGGATGGTCTCGCGGAAATGGACCAGCGGCTTGGCGGTGTTGACCTTGAGGCCCGAGCTGCGCGCGAGCCGGTCGAGCGCGGCGTTGAGATGGATTTCGCCCTGGCCGGCAAGCACCGTCTCCCCGGTCTCCGGCTCATGGGTAAGACGAAGCGAGGGATCTTCCTCCAGCAGCCGGGAGAGCGCGCCGGAGAGCTTGACCTCATCCTTGCGGTCGGCCGTGGCGATGGCGAGCGCATAGACGGGCGGCGGCGGCTCGGGGAAAGGTAGCGCCTCTCCGCCGAGCGTGGTGCCCGTGCTCACCTGGTCGAGCCGGCCAAGGGCGACGAGATCGCCGGCCACGGCCTCGGGAACCTTCTGCGCCTCGGGACCCGGAAAGCGGAGAATGCCGCCGACCCGTCCCTGCTCGAAGCTC
>JASHVY010000307.1 GCA_030044345.1 Acetobacteraceae bacterium
AGCAGGACGGGTCGCGCCGGCAGGTCCGCCATCGTCGTTCTCTCCTTTCTTGCGAACGGACAGGTTCGCGCGCGTCCCGCCGGCCGGTCAACCTCGCTCCAACCCGGTCCCAACGGACACCTCACGGTGCGTGCCAACGGGCCTCTGGTGTCGACCCCATCGGTTCAAGCAGAATGAAAGCGATGTCACGGCGCAGCTTGCAGATCTCGCCCGAGCTGATGCTGCGGGCCTATCGCGCCGGCCTGTTCCCCATGGCCGAGACGCGCCGCGGGGACCGGCTCTACTGGCTGGATCCGGAGCTGCGCGGTGTGCTGCCGCTCGGGCGCTTCCACCTGCCGCGGCGGCTCGCCCGCACCGTGCTCAGGGGAAATTTCAGCGTCTCCGCGGATAAGGACTTTCCTGGCGTCATTGCCGCCTGCGCCCATGCCCGCCCCGGCCGGGAAGATACGTGGATCAATGCCGAGATCGAGGGCCTCTTCAACGAGCTTGCCCGCCGCGGCCACGCCCATTCGGTGGAGGCCTGGCAGGATGGGCGGCTGGTGGGCGGCCTCTACGGCGTGGCGCTGGGGGCCGCCTTCTTTGGGGAGAGCATGTTCAGCTTCGTGCGGGACGCCTCCAAGGTCGCCCTCGTGCATCTGGTCGCGCGGCTGAGACTGGGCGGCTTCCGGCTGCTCGATACCCAGTTCGTGACTGCCCATCTTGCCCAGTTCGGTGCCGTGGAGATCCCGCGCGAAGCCTATCGGGCCGAGCTGGTGGCGGCGGTTGACGCCGGGGCACGATGGCTGGCGGCGCCGAACGAAGCACGGCTTGCCGCTGAGATCCGGGCTCTCGCCGGGCCAACCGCGCCGCGCGACGAGCCGGCGGAGAATTCCTAGTGCTGCCGTCCGCACGGGCCCGGTGGTTGCATCGGCTGCTTGACCCGCGCTAAGGGCCGGCTCAGCTTGGCATTATCTATGCAGGAGAATGTCTGATGCCGCCACGCCTCGCTTCCGGTCTCGGCGCGCTATTGCTCGTGCTGGCATGCGTGCCTGGGGCGGTGTCGGCTCGGGCCGATGACCAGCCTCCGCTCGGGCCGACGCGGGATGTTGCCGTGACTTATCACGTGCAGGACCCGCAAGGCGCCACACGCATCGTGCATATGTATTTCGATGCCGCCGATCAACGCGTTCATATCGACATGTCGAGCCAGCCCGGCTTCCTGGTGATCGATCACAAGGCGGGCGAGGTCACGATGGTCAACAGCGCGACACGCAGCTATGTGCAGGTGCCGGCGCCGCCGGCCATGGGAAATTTGATGTTCCGCGCCCCTGATCTGCACCTGGTCCGCCAGGGAACGCGGACGGTGGCGGGCATTCCCTGCACGGTCTGGGAAATGTCTCAGGGCGGCAATCAAGGCGGCGATGCCTGCATCACGGGCGACGGCGTCGTGCTGAGCGGGCGGCCGGCCAATGCCCCGAGTCCCGATACCGGGATCGAGGCGGTGTCGGTCGCCTACGGCCCGCAGCCGGCAACGCTTTTCGCGGCGCCGAACGGGTATCAGCGCATCCAGCCGACCCTGCCGCCCCCGGGCGTCGGCGCGCCTTCGCCCAACACGCCGTAAGCATGATCGTGGCCGCGACCGCAAGGTGATGAGAGCTGCCCCTTCGAAGGCGCCTTGGCGCGACCGCAGCGGCCGTTTCTCGACGCTCAAGGCGATCGTCTTCCTGCTCTTGCCCGTGCCGGCCCTCGTGCAGGGGGTCGAATGGGCGTTCTTCGGACTCTCCGGCCACCCCTCCCAGACGGCCCTGCTTCTGACCGGCTTCTGGGCAGACCGGCTGCTGGTCCTGACGCTCGCGGTCACGCCGCTCGCGACCCTCTTCGCCCTGCCGCGGCCGCCCTGGTCGAGGCCGGCTGGTACGCGATTGCCACGGGCCTGCCAGCGGACCGTATCCTTGAAGCCAATCTTTCGCTCATCGCCGGCGTCCGGCCGGCGCAATGGGTCGCGCTCGGCGGCCTTGCCATTGCTGCGGCGATGGCCGTGCGCTTGCTCATCGGCCCGATGAACAAGCTGCCGATGACCATGCTCGCTGCCAGGGTTCCCGCTTCGACCATCATTCTTCCCGCACGAGAGACAAGGCGATGAACGAAATCTCCCGCGCCGCGCCGGAGCGCAGCAACAGCCTGCGCAATGGCCCGAACGCGCGCGGCCGCTTCGGCGCTTATGGCGGGCGCTTCGTCGCCGAGACGCTGATGCCGCTCATCCTCGAGCTCGAGCATGCCTATGAAGAAGCAAAGCGCGATCGGGCGTTCCGCGCCGAGCTTGATTACCATCTCGAGCATTATGTCGGCCGGCCGAGCCCGCTCTGGCACGCCGCCCGGCTCTCCAGCAGGCTCGGCGGGGCGCGCATCTATTTCAAGCGCGACGAGCTCAACCATACCGGCGCGCACAAGATCAACAATTGCATAGGCCAGATCCTGCTCGCCCGCCGCATGGGCAAGACAAGGATCATCGCCGAGACAGGCGCCGGTCAGCATGGCGTCGCGACCGCCACGGTCTGCGCGCTCTTCGGCCTGCCCTGCACGGTCTATATGGGCACCACGGATGTCGAGCGGCAGAAGCCCAACGTGTTTCGCATGAAGCTGCTCGGCGCCGAAATCCATCCGGTGAGCGCCGGCACCGGCACGCTCAAGGACGCGATGAACGAGGCATTGCGCGACTGGGTCGCCAATGTGCGCGACACCTATTACTTGATCGGAACGGTCGCCGGCCCGCATCCCTATCCGATGATGGTGCGCGACTTCCAGAGCGTGATCGGCGAGGAGGCGAAGGCGCAGCTTCAGAAGGCTGAAGGCAGGCTCCCGGATGTCGCGGTCGCCTGCATCGGGGGCGGCTCGAACGCGATGGGGCTCTTCCATCCCTTCCTTGATGATCCCTCGGTCCGGCTCATCGGTGTCGAGGCGGCAGGCAAGGGGCTGGACACCGGTCAGCATGCCGCGAGCCTGCTGCGCGGGCGCCCCGGCGTGCTGCACGGGAACTGCACCTATCTGCTCCAGGACGATGACGGCCAGATCATCGATGCGCATTCGATCTCGGCGGGGCTCGATTATCCCGGCATCGGGCCCGAGCATTCCTGGCTGCACGATATCCACCGGGTCGAATACGCCGCCGCGACCGATGATGAGGCGCTCGAAGCCTTCCAGCTCTGCGCGAAGACCGAGGGGATCATCCCCGCGCTCGAGCCCGCGCACGCGCTCGCCCACGTGATGAAGATCGCGCCTGCGATGCGCCCGGACGAGATCGTTCTCATGAATCTCTGCGGCCGCGGCGATAAGGATATCTTCGCCGTCGCCGAACGTCTCGGAGTCACGCTGTGAATCGCATCGCTGCGCGCTTTGCGAGCCTCCGCGCCGCCGGCCGCGGCGCGCTCATCCCTTTCCTCGAAGCCTATGATCCGGACGCGGCGACCAGCGCCGCGCTTTTCGCCGGCCTGCCCCAAGCCGGCGCCGACCTGATCGAGATCGGCGTTCCCTTCTCCGATCCGATGGCGGACGGGCCGATCATCCAGGCGGCCGGCCGCCGCGCGCTCACCGCCGGTGCCACGCTCCGGCGCACGCTCGCGATGGTGCGGAATTTCCGCGCCGACGATCCGGAAACGCCGGTGATCCTGATGGGCTATCTCAACCCGATCCTCTCCTACGGACCCGAGCCCTTCGCGCGGGACGCGGCCGCTTCCGGCGTGGACGGGCTCATCATCGTCGATCTCCCCACCGAAGAAGCGGACCTTCTTCTGCCCTATGCGAGAGCGAACGGGCTCGATGTCATCCGTCTCGTCGCGCCCACGACAGACGATGCGCGGCTGCCCAAAGTGCTCGAAGGCAGCTCGGGTTTCGTCTATTATGTCAGCATCACCGGCATCACCGGCACACGGAGCGCCACCTCGGCCGAGCTTGCCGCGAACCTGCCACGCCTGCGCCGCGTCACGGACCTTCCGATCGCGGTGGGCTTCGGCGTCAAGACGCCGTCTCAGGCGGCCGAAATCGTGCGGATGGCCGATGCCGCGGTGGTGGCCTCCTCGCTGATCGCAACCCTTGCCGCCTCGCTCGATGAAAAAGGCCGCGCGCAGCGCGACACGGTTGCACGCGTTCTCGCCGATGTCCGCGCACTCGCCGAAGGCGTGCGTGACGCCCGGGTAGCGGCATGACGGTCATGGCAAGATGAGCTGGCTTTCCGAATATGTGCGGCCGAAAATCCGCACGCTGCTCGGAAGGCGCGAGGTGCCGGAGAATCTCTGGCACCAGTGCCCCGCCTGCCAGCAGATGATCTTCCATCGTGATCTTGAAAAGAATCTCAAGGTCTGCCCCCATTGCGGGCATCATCTGCGCGCCACCGCGACCGAACGGCTCGGCTGGACCTTCGACGAAGGTCATTACACGACGATCGAGCTGCCGAAGGTCCCCGCCGATCCGCTCCGCTTCCGCGACCAGAAGCGCTATTCCGAGCGGCTTCGCGAGGCGCGCGAGAAAACCACCCTCGATGATGCGCTGATTGTCGCCCACGGTACCGTCGGCGGGCACAAATCGGTCGTCGCGGCGATGGAATTCGGCTTCATGGGCGGCTCGATGGGCGCGGCGGTGGGTGAGGGGATTCTCGCCGCGGCGCGTCTCGCCTGCTTGCAGGAAGCGGCTCTCATCGTCTTCACCGCCTCGGGCGGGGCACGCATGCAGGAAGGGGCGATCAGCCTGATGCAGATGCCGCGCACCGTGCTCGCGGTGCGCATGGTCAAGGATGCGGGGCTTCCTTATCTCGTCGTGCTCACCGATCCCACCACCGGCGGCGTGACCGCGAGCTTCGCCATGCTTGGGGACATCGCCATCGCCGAGCCCAACGCGCTGATCGGCTTCGCCGGGCAACGGGTGATCGAGCAGACGGTGCGCGAGAAGCTGCCCGAGGGATTTCAGCGCGCCGAGTATCTCCACGCCCATGGCATCGTGGACAAAGTGGTGCCGCGCGGCGAGCTTACCGCAACGCTTGCGCGCCTGCTCGATCTGCTCATGGTCAAGGAAGCCGCTTGAGCGTCACGACCGAGCCGGAGCCGGCCTCTCGCCGCGTGGATGCAGCGCTCGCGCGGCTGCAGACGCTCCATCCGCATCTCATCGACCTCAGCCTCGATCGGCTGGAAGCCCTGCTCGCCAAGCTCGGTCATCCGGAGCGGCTTCTTCCTCCCGTGATCCATATCGCCGGCACCAACGGCAAGGGCAGCACCATCGCCTTCCTGCGCGCGATCGCGGAAGCGGCGGGCGAGCGCGTGCATGTCTATACCTCGCCGCATCTCGTACATTTCAACGAGCGGATTCGCCTCGCCGGCCAGCTCGTCACCGACGAAACGCTCACCGAGGCGATCGAGTCTCTCGAGCGAATTAATAATGGCGCGCCGATCACGGTCTTCGAGATGATCACGGCGGTCGCCTTCTTTCTCTTCGCCGCCCACCCCGCCGATCTCTGCCTCCTCGAAGTGGGCCTCGGCGGACGGTTCGATGCCACCAACGTGATCCCCCCGCCCGTGGCCACCGCGATCACCTCGATCTCGCTCGACCACCAGGAATTTCTCGGCGACACCCTCGCCGCCATCGCTTTCGAGAAGGCCGGCATCATCAAGCCGACCATAGCTGTGGCGACCGGCGCGCAAGCAGAAGAAGCGCTCACCGTCATCCGCCGGGAGGCCGAGACCAGGCACGCCCCACTCTTCGCCCGCGGCGAAGCGTGGGAGGTGACGGAGACCGCCCACGGATTCCACTATCGGAGCGCGACCCGCATCCGCGATCTGCCGTCCCCCGCTCTCGCCGGCCCTTACCAATTCGACAATGTCGGCATCGCCCTCGCCACTCTCGATGCCGCCGGCCTCGCCGTTCCTGAAACGGCCATCGCGGCCGGCGTGCTTCGGGCTGAATGGCCGGCACGCCTGCAACGCCTCACCGGGCGGCTCGCCTCGCGGTTGCCGCCCGGCTTCTCGCTCTGGCTCGATGGCGGCCACAATCCGGGCGCCGGCCTGGCCCTTGCCGCGCATCTCGCCTCCTGGCGCGATCAGCCCTTGCATCTCATCGTCGGCATGAAGTCGAGCAAGGATATCGGCGGCTTCCTCGCTCCCATTCTTCCGTTCGCGGACTCCGTCTTCGCCGTCGCCGAGCCGGGACAGCATCTCGCCGCGCCGATCGAGGAGATCATCGCCGCGTCCGGCGGCCTTGCGCGCCCCGGACCCACCGTCGCCACCGCGCTCGCCGCGATCGGCCGTGAGTCTGCCGAGGCAACACCGGGCCGCGTGCTCATCTGCGGCAGCCTCTATCTCGCGGGCGAGGTCCTCAAGCAGGACACGGCCTAGAAAGTGTTATGCACTTCGATGAAGGATCAGAAAGAAGGAGACTTCTTTTTCTGAAGAAAAAGAAGCAAAAAGACTTTTCTCCGTTTTCCGGTTCACGACTTCCGGTAGATCGCTCTGCGATCTACCGGAAGTCATATTGATCTGGGCGCCGGCGGTGGACCGCGAATGAAAGGATAAAAGTTCTTTGGTTCTTTCTTTCAAGAAAGAACGACCTCTCTAGGTCAAGCCGGCGCGTCTTCCTTGAGCTTGGCCACGGCGGCGCGCGCGATGGGATCGAGACCTTCACCACCGGCGTCGAGATGGGCGAGGATCTGGCTGCGCATGCGGGGGTCCCAGAAACGGCGGATATGATCGCGCGTGGCCGTCACCGCCTGCTCCTTTGGATGCGTTGCGAAGAACCGCGCGATCTGGTTCGCCATGTAGGTCAGTTTCTCGGGCGACATTTTTCCTTTTTGCCCTACTTGGCGGGAGCGGGCTCGGCGATCCGCCGCGTGCGCTCGTTGAGCGCCCGATAGCTGTGCTGCCATTCGGTCGGCCCGTTGGCGGGCGAGACCTGCACCGCCGTCACCTTGTATTCGGGGCAATTGGTTGCCCAGTCCGAGAATTCGGTCGTCACCACGTTGGTCTGCGTATCGGGATGGTGGAAGGTGGTATAGACCACGCCGGGTGATACCCGCTCGGTGATCAGCGCACGCAAGGCGGTCGCGCCGGCCCGGCTTTCGAGCCGCACCCACTCGCCGTCGCGGATGCCGCGCTCCTCCGCATCGTGCGGATGGATCTCGAGCCGGT
>JASHVY010000308.1 GCA_030044345.1 Acetobacteraceae bacterium
TTTGGGGTGTAATGCCATTCGAACCGCTCGACCAGCCGCCTGGCCTCGGCGGCGGGGAAAGCCTCGTAGAGCGACGCTTTGCAGTGGATGGTGAGGTTGTCCTGGACCAGGACGATGATCCTGGCCTTTGCGAAGTGCAGATCGGCCAAATCTTTTAGAGCGCGAGCGTAGTCCACAGCGGTGTGCCGATCCGTGACTTTGACATGGCGCCAGCCTTCGAGCGGGGCAAACATCATGAAGAGGTTGGCGGTGCCGTTGCGTTCGTATTCGTAATCGCCGCGCGCCGGTCGTCCCGGCTTCATCGGGATCGGCAGCCGCGTCTCGGCGATGAGTTGCTTGGCGGTCTCATCGAGACAAACCAAGGGGCAGTCGGGATCGCGCGGCCTCGTATAGACCGCCAGCACATCCTCCATCGCCGCGACGAAGGCGCTGTTGGCCTTGGGCGGGATCACCCAGCATTGTCGGCGATGCGGCTGGAGCGTGTTTTTTTAAGCGTACGCCCGATCGTGCTGTCACTGGCGCGATCGACAATGCCCAGTTCGACCACCTTGTTCTCCAAGAGCCGCAAGGTCCAGCGAGCCCGGCCTTGCGGTGGTTCGGAGCAGGCGAGCGCGATCAGCTTGGCTTCCTTCTCGCCGTCGAAAATCCGAGGAACCGCCGGTATCGCCCGCGGCTTGCGGCTCAGCACAGCCTCCAGCCCCTCTTCCACCAATCGCTTGCGCACTCGGTAAACCATGGACACGCTCGTCTCCAGGGCTTCGATGATCTGGCCGTCGCTCCAGCCTTCGCCAGCCTCCGACACGTCAGCCTTCAACAATATCCGTGCCTTCAACAGCCGTTGCGCCGGGCTCTTGCCTTTCCGCAGCAACGCTTCGAGTTGCCCGCGCTCCTCACCACTCAGCTTCACCACATATCGCTTTACCGAACTCTCCCCCACAGCCATCATCGCCTCCGTCGCAAAAGTCGCGACGGAACCGAATCACATCCTTACGTTCCTTCCAAATTAATTGAAGCGGGCGACTAGGCACAAGAGCAATGCACCCGTAGCTCAGTTGGATAGAGCGTCGGCCTCCGAAGTCGAAGGTCAGAGGTTCGAGTCCTCTCGGGTGCGCCATCTCCTTGATTGCGGTGCGGCGGAATGTCCCTAGCTAAGCCGTTGTAGACACGAGCGCATCAGTTCGGCGAGGTTTTGGACCAGATGGTGGCGGGCTCCACCCATGCGGTGCGGCGTCGTCACGCTCTACATCGGCGGCGGCCAAGGCATAGCTCTCGCCCTGGAAGCACTATGACGAGCTCCATGTAACAACACGATCATGTGGCCACGATGGCAGCCGAAACCTCTACCGAAACGACCATAACGGTCCAACACGTGAAAATCCTGCTCGCGCGCTCATTCGAAAGTGCGCACGACGCCTTCGAGTCCGTCCTGCTACGGCTGAACGCTGAGGCGCTCGAATTGCAGCGCGACGGCCAGGTCGACCGCGCGAGGGAGCTGCTCGAACGCGGCGCCGAACTCTCGATTTTCCAGAGCCGGGATCATGGAGAGGTGTTGCGGACGGCGGGTCTTGCGCGAAAGGCGCTTCAGTATGAAGTCGGCAATCCGCTCACGGCATTGAAGATGACGCGGCATCAACTGCCGGCGGCCCTCTACGCCCCTTTCCGGGTGGTGCTCTACGAGGATGCGCAAGGCTATGCCGTCTTCGAGTACGACAAGCCGTCCTCACTGTTCGGGCAGTTCGGCGACGAGGAGGTCACGGCCGTCGCACGTGGCCTGGACGGCGCCATTGAACGGTCCATCCGGCAGGTTGGCGATTGGCGGCCGCCTCAGTGACGCAATCCGCTGCGAGGCCGTCTCCCTCGCAACGGTCCAGGAGGTTCACCGGTCGCTAAGAAGAGTGCAGCGTCTCGTTCGATGGAATGCCCCCGCCAAATTCGAGAGCCGCTATCGAGGCCTACCTAGCAGGAACCGAGCTGCTTCGACTTAGGCCTCCACCGTTAGCTCCTTGCGCTTCGTCTCGGCAAAGCTCTCAAACGAGATCGGAGCGCGACCGGTGAATTGGAAGACGTGGTCGGGTATAAGGGGGATCGGGTTCGTGCGCAGCGCTACCGATTGCGCCACGAGATGATCTGCACTGCGCACATCCGGTTTGCCATAGAGCTTGGCAGAAATTTCCAGCAATTCCTTGTGCCATGCTTGTGGTGTCAGCTCCTCATAGCGAACGGACTGGCCGGTTACTCGGCTCACGATCTCCGTGATCTGCGGATACGTCCACCACTCGACGCCGCCGGCATAAAGGGCTCGCTCGGAGGCGAGAGACGGATTGATGATGAGGCTTGCTGCTAGCGCGCCGACGTCGGCACCCGCTATCCACGGCAGCGAAAGATCTCCAAAGGCGTTGGCGATACGGGCGTTTTCGCGGATGCCGGAACCGTCGATGAGCGCTACGTTTTCCATGAAGAAGGCCGCGACGCGGAGATGGGTGCCACCGAATCCGGCCCATTCGAAGATTTGCTCGGCCACCCATTGCGCACGACCTTGCGGGCTTGGACTATCGGGACGCGTCGCTGCGAGCGATAGGTCGACAACCGTCTCAAGACCCTGTTTGCGGCCTGCGGTTGCGAACAGTCCAGCCGCCTCCGCAATGCCTGCGCCGACAGGATAACAGAAATAAGCGGACCTAATCCCGTCGAGTGCTTGCAGTAAGCTGTCATAGCTCATGAAATCGCCGACAGCGATCTCCGCGCCCAGTGTCTTCAGCACCTCGGCGCGATCGTCAAGGATGCGTACCAATGCACGGACGCGGTATCCGTTCGCGATAAGAGATCGAATTACGGCCTTGCCGCTGCCGCCGTGCCGTCCCGTTCCGCCCGTCACCAGAATGGGACGGTCCTGTGCCACGGTAGACATGATTCATTCCTCTGATTCGGGTGTTGATCAATGGGGCGATCAGCGCGCCATCGTCGCGCCGACGACGAGGCGCAGCGACTCCCGAAGCGCGGCAGACGTCTCAGCCCCACCGATTCTTGCCTCGAAATCCACTGTCGCCTTGTGCCAAGCCGCCCAAGCCGATTTCAGTTTCGCCGCGCAGGATTTCGTCAGCTTCAACGCGCGCGTTCGCCCGTCGCGGCCGGGACCGATGGCGATATATCCTTCACGCTCAAGTGACTTAAGAGCGCGGCCCATTGTCGCGGCATCCATCACCATGGCGGCGGCGAGCTCATTGATCGAGATCGGCTTCTCACCATCCAGTCGGTCCAGAATGCCAAACTGGGTGGCGCGTAGCCCCACGGATTTGAAATAGGTCTCGTAAAAGTGGGTTACCTGCCGCGTGGCTTGCCGCAATGCAATGAGGTTGCAACGATCAGGACTGTTCGGCTTCATGCTCGTAAGATATCCGCATATGCGTGTTTGTAAAGCCCGCATATGCGGATATCTTAATTGTCATTAAGCGGCGAACTGAAATCCGACCGCAAAGCGCCCCATTTCAGTCGTTTACGGAGATAGTCTAAGCGAGTGCGGTCATTGCATCCCGCACGAAGGCCGCCCGCAGCAGAGTTTCCAAATCCCAGATCTACGTTCAGTCGGCAGCCGGTGAGCGGCCGTAAGCGGCAAGAACGACGCGGACGCTCTGCACCAGATGTCGCTGCTGCTCGCTCGCCGACAGATGTGCGTTGCCGAAGAACATCGCGCGATTGATCGGCTCGCCCAGCACAAGCCAACTGAATTGGGTGGCGGCAACCAAGGGCTCGTCCAGAACCAGTAACCCGCACGTAGTCCAGCGCTGCAGCGCATTGGCAAGTTCGGCAATAGCCTTCCGCGGGCCGCCTTCGTAGAACGCACTTCCCAATTCGGGGAAGCGAACTGCTTCCGAGATGACGAGGCGGCGCAGCCTCAGCAGTTCTGGGGCTAGAGCGACGTTTAGCAGCCGCCTGCCATGGCCCATGAGCGCGTCAACAACGCCGTCATGGGTATCCGGGTCCGGCATGTCGGCCTGGACTCTGTCGGCAGCCTGGTTCGTCATAGCGAGTACGACGGTGACGAAGAGCGCGCTTTGCTATCGAAGTGCTGATAGATTGTTTGCTTCGAAGATTCGGCACGAGCCGCGACGTCGTCGACGCTGACCCTTTCGTAGCCGTGCTCAAGAAACAACGCCTTCGCCGCCGTCAAGATCGCGATACGTCTTTGCGAGGTCCGTTCTGATCGCAACCTTCAAACCTCTCAAATGGCTTTCGTCCTTGGCGCCAAAGTTCCTCCCTGCGCCTGGGAGAAAGCCATCATCTCCGCGGACTCAGGTACGAGCGGCAGGACGGGGCGGGTCTGTTTCACGGCCCATCGCGCCCCCAAGTGCCCGATCGCCTTGCGTTTGGCGTCGGAGCCTAAGCCGCAGGTGAGAACCGCGTCCTATTGGCGTTGATGAACTGCTCGACCGTGGTCAACGGCGCGCCGATGATCTTCGCATCGTTGCTGAGGTTCCGAGAGTCAGCGTCAAAAGACAGTCCGCAACAATCCGCCATCCATGACGATCGACTGGCCGACAACGTAGCTCGCGTATCTACTGCAGAGCAGCGCACAGAAGGCACCCACGTCCTCGGCATCACCGATCCGCGCCGCTGGTATCCCCATGGTGTCGGCCCACCGCTGTGCTTCTACTTCGTAGGTCGTGCCGTTCGCGGCGGCTTTCGACTTGAGAAGTCCATCGGTGGCGGCGGTCTGGAACGTCCCCGGCAGGATGTTGTTGATGGTCACGTTCTTCGAAGCAAGCTTTCTCGCGACGGCGCCGGAATAGTTGCACAGCGCCGAGCGCATCGGTCCCGAAAGCAGCCGAGCCTCTACGGGCGTCTTCGCGGCGATGGTCGCGATATTGACCACACGCCCGAACCCTCTGTCGGCCATGCCTCCGGCAGTCGCTTTTATCAATTCAACCGGACCGATTAGCGCCGTGTAAAAACTCTCCAGCCAATCCTTTTCGGTCGCTTCTTCATATCCCGACAGCATGCGCGGGGGGCTATTCGTGACGATGAGGATATCGGGATGCGGGCAGGCCTTCAGGAGAGCCTCTCGCCCCGCGGCCGTGCTGTGATCCGCAACGACCGGCGTCACCTTCGACCCGGTATCCATGGCGATTTCACGGGCCGCGGCGACGAGGCGCTCTTCGCCTCTCGCCGAGATGATAAGTTCCACACCCTCGCGGGCCAGGGCCACAGCCGCAGCCCTGCCCATTCCAGCGCTGCCACCTGCGGCGATTGCTTTTTTCCCTCGAATACCAAGATCCATGAAATCCCCCTAGTTCCTTCCGTCTCTCTGCTCCCAATGTGGCGGGACCATCATCGATTCAAAGAATGGAACGCGCCGCAAGAGTTTTGGAGGTGTGCGCATATCGTAGGGTTCAGCCCGGAGATGACGGTGGCGATTCATCGCCCTTGCTTCACCGCTCCATACGCCAGCTGCTTGAACTCGAACGAGAACGGGTGGAGGAAGGCCATCTGACGCTGCGCCATCATGACACCCGCCATATTCCGCTTCGGGGAGATCCACCATTGCGTCCCCGCCGCGCCACCCCAATAGATTTCGCCTTGCGAATCCGGATGATCGATCGGCGAGGGTTGCAGGATCAGACCGCCACCGAGCCCATAGGCCTTTCCCTTGAGTTCGCCCGTCATGGCAAAACGCAGCCACACTCCGTCTGCCAATTGGTTGTTCGTCAGCAACGCCAGCGTCTCAGGCTTCAGCAGGGTCGCGCCGCCCGGAAGCAGGCTTCGGATCAGTGCCACCATGTCGGGCAGCGTTGAAACCAGACCGCCGCCGCCGTTGAACCGTGGGACCGGTTTCAGATAAGCCCCGGGATAGGGCGAGTTGTCCGTCCGCGTTAGCCCAGGCTTCATCGGGTCCATCAGGTCAGCGCCGGCGTAATAAGCCACGAACCGACCTTGGTCCTTCTCCGGAACGACGAATCCGGTATCGACCATGCCGAGCGGCCCGAGAATCCGCGACTGAATGAACTTGTCGAACGGCTGACCACTAATGACCTCGACCAGACGGGCGATCACATCGATGGCGACGGAATATTCAAACGACGTTCCCGGCTGATACACCAGCGGAAGATCCGCCAGCACGTCGATCATGCCCGACAGCGGCGTCGCCGGGTTGAGCACCTCGCGCTCGCTATAGGCTGTGAAAATGACGCTGCCGGGATCGAACAGTCCGTAGCTGAGCCCCGCGCTGTGGCTCAGGAGATGGCGGATCGTGATCGACCGCTGGGCCGGC
>JASHVY010000309.1 GCA_030044345.1 Acetobacteraceae bacterium
GAGGAAGGTCATCCAGCGCTCCAGCCGCTCCATCTCCCGCTGGGTGACCACGCCCATGGCGCGGTCAACGCGTTCCTTGACACCGGAGTGGCTGATATCGGCGCCGACCACGCGCGCGGTGCGGCGCCACTCGCCGAGTGCGGCGCCGAACAGCGCCGCCATCGGATGGGCGGGAGCCTGGCCTTCCTCGTCATAGAGCGTATCGAGGCTGCCGCCCGACCAGAAGCGGCTCTCGAACTGGTCCGCCGCCTGGTTGACCCGCCGCAGCGTGCTCCATTTTTCGAAGATGATCGCCCAGACCCAGATGCTCGCGGCGAGCAGCCCGAGGATCACGAATTTCACGACGATATCGGCCTGGAGGAAAAGCCCCCAGAGGGAGAGATTCACCCCCACCGAGCCGAGATTTGCGGCATTGACGGCCTGGTCCACGCGAAAACTCCTCATCCGCTGCCGGGCTCAGGCCCGGCTGGCGTCACGACTAATCCTCCGCCCCGCTCAGCTCCTGGGCCAGCCCTCTCATGGCATGACGCCAGCGCGACGGAATTCTGGCGGGCCTGCCGTCATCGCAGCGGACACAGGCGAGCACCACTTCCGCCGCGACGAGCGTCTCTTCATCCCGCCGGATGGTCTGGGCAAGCTCAGCTTTCGCCGCGCCGACAGCAAGCACCGTGGTGATCACTTCCAGCGAATCGTCAAGCCGGGAGACACGGAGATAGTCTATTTTGATGCGTCGCACCACGAAGATGAGACCGTGTTCCGCCATCAAAGTCGCGTGGGGGACGCCGAGATCGCGTAGCGCCTCGGTCCGCGCCCGTTCGGCGAAGCGGAGATAGTTCGCGTGATAGACGAGGCCGCCTGCGTCCGTGTCCTCGAAATAGACGCGGCAGGGGAAACGATGCACGCTCACCCGGCTTCATCCCTGGCTTCGTCCAGGAGATCGAGCTGGCCGGGAAGGCGCGGCGGCGGGACAAGGCCGAGATGCCGCCAGCCCGGCTCGCCGAGGACGCGGCCACGGCTGGTGCGGAGCACGAGGCCCTCCTGGATCAGGAAGGGCTCGATCACGTCCTCGATCGTGTCGCGCGCCTCGGCGAGCGCGGCGGCCAGGGTCTCGACGCCGACCGGCCCGCCGCCATGGTGCTCGGCGATGCGGGCGAGATAGCGCCGGTCCATCGCATCGAGGCCGAGCCGATCGACTTCGAGCCGGTTGAGCGCTTCGTCCGCGATCGGGCGATCAACGAGGGGATGGGCGGCGACCGCCGCGAAATCGCGCACCCGGCGGAGCAGGCGGCCGGCGATGCGCGGGGTGCCGCGGGAGCGGGTGGCGATCTCGGCCGCGCCGTCGGCGGCGAGCGCGAAGCCGAGCTTTTGCGCCCCACGGCTGACGATCCGTTCCAGCTCGGCCGGTGTGTAGAAAGAGAGCCGGAGCGGGATGCCGAAGCGCTCGCGCAAGGGAGTGGCGAGCAGGCCGGCGCGAGTCGTGGCGCCGACCAGGGTGAAGGGCGCGAGATCGATGCGCACGGAGCGAGCGGCCGGCCCCTCGCCGATGATGAGGTCGAGCTGGAAATCCTCCATGGCCGGATAGAGGATTTCCTCGATCGCCGGCGCGAGGCGATGGATCTCGTCGATGAAGAGCACGTCGCGCGGCTGAAGATTGGTGAGCACGGCGGCGAGATCGCCGGCGCGCTGCAGCACCGGACCGGAGGTGGCGCGAAAGCCGACGCCGAGCTCACGGGCGATGATCTGGCCGAGCGTCGTTTTGCCGAGGCCGGGCGGGCCGTGCAGCAGCACGTGATCGAGCGGCTCGGCCCGCGCCCGGGCGGCGGTGATGAAGATGCCGAGATTGGCGCGCAGGCTGGCCTGGCCGATGAATTCGGCGAGGGTCTGGGGGCGGAGGCTGCCCTCGGCCACGTCCTCCTCGGCGGCGCGGGCGCTGACTGTGCGCTTCTCCTCGGCGGAGAGCCCGCTCACCGCGCCAGCTCCTTGAGGCCCTCACGGACCAGCGCTTCGAGCGAGGCGCCGGCGGGGAGCCGCGCCGTTGCCCGCCCGAGGGCTGATTCGGCCTCGGCACGGCGATAGCCGAGATTGATGAGGGCGGAGAGCGCGTCCGCCTCCGATCGTGCCTCCGGGATCGCGGCAAGGATCGGGCCAGTGGGGGATAAGCCAATGGGAAGGCGGGCGGCGGGCTCGCGGAGCTCGCCCAGAAGGCGCTGGGCGAGTTTTTGGCCGACGCCGGGCGCGCGGGTGAGGAGAGCCCGATCGCCGGTGGCGATCGCGGCGGCGAGGTCCGAGGGCGGCAGGGCGGAGAGGATGGCCAACGCCAGCTTGGCGCCCACGCCCTGGATTCCCATCAGCAGCCGGAACCAGGCGCGCTCGGTGGCATCGGCGAAACCGTAGAGCAGGATCGCGTCCTCGCGGAGCTGGGTTTCGATCAGGAGATGGGCACGCGCGGGCGGGGGCGGCAACGAAGCGAGCGTGCGGGTCGAGGCATGGACGAGATAGCCGACGCCACCGACATCGAGAACGCAGCTTCGTTCCTCCAACGAGGCCACTTCGCCGGTCAGGCTCGCGATCACGCGCCCGCCCGCTCGGTGAGGGCGGCGGCGCGGGCCCAGGCCTGGCGGGTCGCGCGATGATGGGCGTGGCAGATGGCGACCGCGAGCGCATCCGCCGCGTCCGCGCGGTCGAACGTGGCGCCGGGAAGGAGCCGGCGGACCATCATCGCGACCTGGGTCTTGGTGGCCGCGCCCGTGCCGACCACCGCCTGCTTGACCGTCCGCGCCGCATATTCGGTGACCGGGATGCCGGCGAGCGCCGGGGCGAGCAGGGCGATGCCGCGTGCATAGCCGAGCTTGAGCGTGGTGGCGCCGTTGCGGTTGACGAAAGTCTCCTCGATCGCGGCTTCCGTCGGCGCGTGAGCGGCGATCAGGGACGCCAGGGCCTCGTGCAAGGCGCGGAGTCGGCTCGGCACGTCCGCATCCGTGTCGGTCGCGATGGTGCCGCAGCCGATCGGCGAGAGATGGTTGCCGGTGACGGCGATGACCCCCCAACCCGTGACGCCGAGGCCGGGATCGAGGCCGAGCAGCCGCAGCACGTCCCGAAACCTCACGCCTCG
>JASHVY010000310.1 GCA_030044345.1 Acetobacteraceae bacterium
GGCCTGGCCTGGACCGCGCGCGGCGGCGGCGCGGGAGCCAGCGGAACGGCGGGCGCGGCCCGTGCTTGGGAGGGTGGAGGCGGTGCTGCCGGCGCCTCGGGCGCGGTGGAGGAAAGGAGCGGCGGCGCAGGCTTGGTCGCGGGCGTGATTGCCGGCTTGGTGCGCGGAGCGGCCAGGGGCGGCGAAAGAACAGGCCGCGCAACCACGGGGGGTGGCTTGCTCACTTGTGGCGATGGCTTCGTCACGGCTTGCAATGGATGGGTAGGCTCGGTCACCGTGCGCAACTTGGTGGTCGGCGCGGTGACGGACCGCAATGGCGTCGCTGGCGCAGCACCGCTATGCACCACAGAGGATGGTGCTGCCGCGAGCGAAAGCGTCACGGTCACCGGCCGCGGCGTGACATGGCCCATCCTCAGCAAGAGCCCGAGCGCCATCAGATGCAGCAGCACGGCGAGAAGAAGTGCTGCCGGATGCACCCGGCCGGGCAGGACGAACCCCCTGTCCGCTTCCTGCCGTACGCTCATCGCCGGCGCGCTCATCGTCAGTGCGCCGGTGGCGCCTCGGCCTGCTCCGCCAGCAGGGAGATGCGCGAGAATCCGGCCGCCGCCACCGCGCCCATCGTCCGCATCACCGCGCCATAGGAAAGGGCACGGTCAGCGCGGATATAGACCGTCTGGTCGGGCGCCTTCTCCGCCATCTGGCGCAGCCGTTCCGGCAGCGCCGCCGCCGGGACTTTCTTCTCGCCGATGAACACCAGCCCGCCATGGTCGATGCTGAGCACGATCGGCTGGCGCGGCTCCGCAACCCGTGCCGCCGCCGTCTTCGGCAGACGGAGCGGGACGCCCGCCATCATCAGCGGCGCCGTCACCATGAAGATCACCAGCAGCACCAGCATCACGTCCACGAAGGGCGTGACATTGATCTCCGCGAGCGGTGCCAGATCCTCGCCTTCCTCCAGCCGCCGCCGCGGGCCCATCGCCATCGCCGGCTACTCCGCCGCCGCCCGGATCGCCTCGGGACGCACCGTGCTCAGCATGTCGGCGAGCCGGGCGATCGCAGAGATCCCGAGCGCGCGCGTGCCGGCAAGGTGTGCGGCAAGCTTATTGTAGGCGATCACCGCTGGAATCGCCGCCGCGAGCCCGATCGCAGTGGAGAAAAGCGCCTCCGCGATCCCGGGCGCCACCACCGCAAGGCTCGTGTCATTGGCCGCCGCGATCCCGGAGAAGCTCGCCATGATCCCCCACACCGTGCCGAACAGGCCGACGAACGGCGCCGTGGCGCCCACGGTCGCGAGAAATGGCAGCCCGGGCTCGACCGCTCGCAACGCATCGACGAGGCAGAGGCGCATCGCCTCGGCGAGCCGCTCGCGCCGCTCCGTCCGGCTCTCGCCCCCTTCCGCCTCGCTCGCGGCCAGGAGCCCCGCCCGCAGCACCTCGCCCGCCAGCCCGTCCGGCAGCGTTTCCCTGCCGAGCACTCGCGCCGCGTCATGAAGCCGGGAGACATCGCGCCGGATGCGGCCGTACCGCACCGCCCGGTCGATCGCGACAGCCCAGACCCAGACGCTCGCCAGCAGCAGCACGAGCAGCACCAGCTTCACCAGCACGTCCGCGTGCAGGAAGAGGGCGAGGGGCGAGATCGCGTGCGGCGGCATAGCAGCCTAGCGGGTCAACTGTGCCTTGGTGCGCGAGGAGACCGCGATGCGCGCGAGGCAGGCCGCGCGCGGATCATTTCCGGCCCCACCGCCTTGCGGCGCCCCAGGGGGAGCCCCAGGGGATGTGGTGCCGACCTGGCAGGAAAGCACATCGTTGAGGAGGATATGGCCGATCGAATCGCAGGGCGTGCCGGTCAGGTCGAAAAGCCGGACCTCCGTCTTCTGCGCCGCCAGCGGCCCAAGCTCCACCGCCAGACGGCGGGAGATGATGCCATCCGTGCCGAACAGGATGAGGTCGAGCTGCAGCTCAGGAATCGGCTCGGATCCCGGATTGCCGACAACGAAATAGGCGCGGCAGCCCGGCCCCTGGTCCAAGGGGGTCAGCTTATTGAGCTCGAGCGAGATGGGCGGCCCGGCCGGTGCCGTGGAGGGTGCCGCCTTGGTGGGCGGCGCTTGCGCCGGGGATGGTTGCGCCGCCGGCGCCTGCCCGGGCTCCGATTGCGAAGATGGCGCCGCAGCCCAAGCCGGGCCGCAGATCAGCCCGAGCGGGCCGGCCAAGAGAAGACCGACAAAGAAAATCCCTCCGGCTTGGAAAAATGCCGAGCGCTTCACGGCCGCCTTACCTCCCTATTCGTCGGCCCGCAGGATAATCCGCCTGCGCCCGCGGCAAAACTGCCGGCCCAAGGCCCCTACCTCGCCGGTACCACCCGAGAGATTGATCTAACCCAGCGTCACGTGGACGCCGACGAGGACCCCGATTGGCGCAGCCGGGCTATAGGCCCGCGGATTGGTCGCATTGGGTGCCTGGCTCAGGAACACCGAGGTGGTCGGCGAGAACGTTCCGAACGTGTAGTATTTTTCGTTGGTCACGTTGTTGATGGTTGCGAAGAGTCCGATCCGCGGCGTGAGCTGATAATTGGTGGTCAGGTTGAGCGTGAAGAAGCCCGGCAGTTGCGGCGTCAGGTTCGCCTCGTCGCCGAAGAGGAACTGCCCCGTCTGGGCGATGCCGACGGCCCCCACCGTCCATTTCGGTGTCACCTTGTAATAGAGGCCGAGCTTGATCTGGTTGGCCGGAATCCCCGGAATCCGATCGCCGGGGTTCACCGTCTCGTTGCCGTTCGCGTCCGCCGCAGGATTGCTGCCCGCCGATTCGACGAATCCGCTCTGGTAGGTCGCATCGATATAGGAATATTCGAGATAGGCGAGCCAACGGCTGTTCGTGAACTGCACGCCGACATCGACACCTTGCCGGCGGGTCTGGCCGACATTCATGAAGAAGGCGCGATTGAGCGTGACGCTGTTGACGAAAACAATGTCGTCATCGAGGTTCGAGCGATAAAGGCCGATATTGTAGCTGAGGGTCGAGCCTGGAGAAGGCACGAAGGCGCCGCGCACGCCGGCCTCCCAGGTATGCGCCACCACCTGCTTGAGGTTCGGATCGCCCACGAAGAAATTGGCCAGGCTGCAGGAATCTTCCGGACCCGCGCAGGAAAGCTCGGCCGGCGTCGGCGCCCGGTTTGCTTCGGCATAGCCCGCATAGGCCGTGAGCCATGGCGTCACCTGATAGCTCAATCCGGCCGCGGGATTGAAGTGGTTGTAGTTGTGGTTGCCGGTGAGATCCCCCCCATTCTGGTCCGTGAGATCGATCTGGGCGGCATTGAACCGGCCCGAGACAGTCGCCGCCAGGCGTCGCGTCAGATTGAGCGTATCGGTGAAGAAGGCCCCATAATAAGCATCGCTGATCGCCACACTGACCGGCACATTGTTGCCTGGCTCATCGATCACGACACCCGGCCCGATGAACACGCGGGAAACATCGGTGATCCCGCCGATATAGGAGATTCCGCCGGACTCCGTCTGGGCGCCGTCGAAGCTG
>JASHVY010000311.1 GCA_030044345.1 Acetobacteraceae bacterium
TGCTGGGTCATGATCACGAGATTGTTCCAGGTCAGGAAGACCGGGCTCACCCGCGAGAAGACCGCCATCAGGATGACGAGCGCGAGCAGCGAGCGCAGGCGCGCGAGCAGGCTGAAGCCGAAACGCGGGACGCTGCGCGCAGGTGCTGCGGCCGGGCGGGAAGCTTCTATGCCGGGTGCGTCAGAGGGCGGGTTCAACTGGGGCGACATGGACGCTCGCTCGGGTGATGTCCGCCTCCTCCACCGCGGCGCGATCGAAAAGGCCGCTGACCTCGCCCCTTGAGAGGACGAGGATGCGGTCCGACACCGCCATGATTTCCGGAAGCTCGGACGAGACGAAGAGAATGGCGAGCCCGGTATCGGCGAGCCGGCGCATGATGCGGAAAATCTCGGCCTTGGCGCCGACATCGATGCCGCGGGTCGGCTCGTCGAGAATGAGAAGCCTGGGCCGGGTCAGGAGCGCGCGGGCGATGATCACCTTCTGCTGGTTGCCGCCGCTCAAGGAGAGGATGGGCTGGGAAGCGGAGCCGACGCGGATGGAGAGATCGGCGATCATGGTTTGCGCCGTCTCGTCCTCGCGGCGCCTGGAGATCACGCCGCCCGAAGAGAGCCGGTCGAGGCTGCTCAGCACCATATTGTCGCTGACCGAGGAGGTGGGAACGAGCGCCTGACGCTGGCGATCCTCGGGCACGAAGGCGATGCCGGCGGCGATGCGCGCGGGAACGCCCTCGGCGAGGGCCACGCCGCCCATGCGGCAGATGCCGCTCGCATCCGGCCTCAGCCCGGCGATGGATTCGGCAAGCTCGGTCTTGCCGGCGCCGAGCAAGCCATAGACGCCGAGCACCTCGCCGGCGTTCAGGCGGAAGGAGACGTTGCCGAGCAGAAGGCGCGCCGCGTCGGGGCTGGCCAGCGAGAGGCCTTCGACCTCGAGGACGGTCTCCGCCGCCGGCTTCGCGCGTTCGGCCCGATCCGCGTTCATGTGCGCGAGCGCGGCCCGCTGCTGGGAGCCGAGCATCGTCTCGGAAACCCAGTTCATGCCGACATCCCGCGCCTCCGCCGCGGCGACGCGGCGCCCGTCCCGGAACACGGTGATCTTGTTCCCGATGCGGAAGATCTCATCCATGCGGTGCGAGATATAGACCACCGCCACATCGTGCCGGATCAGCTCCCGGATGACGGAGAAGAGGGCCTCGACCTCGGCATTGGAGAGGGCGGAGGTCGGCTCGTCCATGATGAGGACGCGCGCATCATGGGCGAGCGCCTTGGCGATCTCCACCACCTGCTGCTGGCCGACCGCGAGCGCCCCCGCCTTGGCGCGAGGATCGATGCGCTCATCGAGGCGGGCGAGGATCTCGGCGGCGCGCGCGCGATGGCGCCGGTCATCGAGCAGCCCGGCGCGGCGATGCTCGTGCCCGGCGAAGATATTGTCCGCGACCGTGAGGAAAGGAAAAAGGCTGAGCTCCTGGTGGATGATCGCGACCCCGTGCTGGCGCGCATCGCGCGGGGAGCGGAACCGCACCGGGTGGCCCCCACACACGATGTGGCCGGAGTCGGGCTGGGTCTCACCAGCGAGAATGCGCATCAGCGTCGATTTGCCGGCGCCATTCTCGCCGAGCAGGACATTCACCTGGCCTGCATAGGCCTGGAAATCCACGTGATCGAGCGCGAGGACGGGACCATAAGCCTTGGTCACGTCCACCGCCTCGATCGCGACGCGGCCAGGAATGGCTCCGGACGGGGCGGACTGCACGTTCCCTGCCCTGCCCGCTCCTTTCCGGTGAGCGCCGCGATCGAGCACGATGATCCCGATTATTATTTCATGAGCGTGCAGGGCAGGAGCTCGACCTTGCCCTGATCATATTTCTGCCCGGTGAGGACGATATTCAGCGTCTTCACCGCGACCGTGCCGATATCCGCGACGGGCTGGGCGGCC
Organism: Acetobacteraceae bacterium; assembly: GCA_030044345.1. Lineage (GTDB taxonomy): Bacteria > Pseudomonadota > Alphaproteobacteria > Acetobacterales > Acetobacteraceae > JAKAWQ01. The sequence continues at coordinate 1,933 of JASHVY010000311.1, forward strand.
GTGGCGCGGAAGGCGGAATCGCCGGTCTTGAGCGCGGCCACCGCGTCCGCCCCGCCATCGATGCCGACGACGGTCATGTTCTTGCCGCCCTGGGTCTTGATCGCGGCCGCGGCCCCGAGGCCGATCGAATCATTGCCGGTGACGAAGCCGAGAATGTCCGGATGGGCTTGCAGGATGCTGCCGGCGAGCTCGAAGCCGCGGGTGCGGTCATAGGGCGCGGATTGCTGGGCGACCATCTTGAGCTCTGTCTTGTCGAGGACCGAGTGGTAGCCGGCCGAGCGGGTGGCGGCCATGGCATCATGCGGCGGGCCCGCGATCTCGGCATAGGTTCCCTTCGTGCCGGCATCGGCCACGAAGGCCTGCGCGGCGAGCGCACCGCACTGGAAATTGTCGGACTCGACCGAATAATTCGCGATCTGCGGCTGGGTCAGCACCCGGTCCATGTTGATGACGGGGATTCCCGCGGCGCGGACTTTTTGCACCGCGACCGCCGAGGCGGCAGGATCCGCGACGTTCCAGGCCGCGCCGACAACCTTCTCGGCGATGATCTCCTCGGCGTCGTTCAGTTCCTTGGCGGTGTTGAAGTCATGCGTGAGCACGATCGCGTTGTAGCCGAGCGCCTTGGCTTCGGCGACCGCCGCCTGGGATTCGGTTTGCAGGACCGTGATCTGCAAGGTGGGCACGATCACCGCGATCGTTCCCTTGCCCGCGGCATGCGCGGGTGCCCCGCCGAGCAGAGCGGCGGCGAGCAGGCCAACGGCGGCACCTTTCCAGAATGGCCGGCCGGGCCGGAATGGATTTGTCATTCATTTCCTCCCCTTGGCGCCGGCCGGATTCTTCCCCGGCGGCGCGGTTTCGATCACCGGCTTCGTTCACAGCGCCCGAATGGCGCCGGAAGCCGGGATCGGGAGCAAGCCTATGAGCAGCTTTGGTCCATGTCAATCAAGTCAGGTCAAACTCGGTCATGTTGGTGAACCGGATTGGTTTCGCGACGCAAGATGAGAAATCGGATTATAAGAAGATTATAATCATCTTTTTATGAAAGAATTTCTTCAATTCTTCGGGAGGTGCTTGCGCATGGAATGAAGCGGGGCTAGCATCCTGATGTGCCAGATATGTTCAGAATCGGTCAGATACGCCGGCTTTTCCACTCTGCGAACTATATAACAAGGGATCGACAGGGCGAAACGTGATGAGCGCGGGCAAGTCTTCTGCCGGCCCATGTTCATATTAAGGAGGAAGCAATGGCGTCGGCGAGCCTGATCCCCGCGGCGCGGCGGGCCCGAACGCTCGAGCTGCTGCGGAAGGAAGGCGCGATCTCGATTCAGCGG
>JASHVY010000312.1 GCA_030044345.1 Acetobacteraceae bacterium
GGAGCGTGGGCACGCCGATCGCCTCGGCGGCGGTTTCGTCCTCGCGAATGCTGATCCAGGCGCGGCCGAGGCGGGAGGCGGAAAGGCGAGACGAAAAAAGGATGACGAGGAGGAGAAAAACCCAGGCGAGACCATAGAGCAAGGCCGGCGAGGTGAATTGCAGGCCGAACAGAGTGGGCGGGTCGATCCCGTAGATACCGTTGGGGCCGCCGGTGATGTCGAGATTGGTCGCGATGATGCGGACGATCTCGCCGAAGCCGAGCGTGACGATGGCGAGATAATCGCTGCGCAGCCGGAGCGTCGGGTACCCGATGATGACGCCCGAGACGGCGGCGAGCGCGAGGCTTGGCGGCAAGGTTGCCCAGAAGGGAACATGCAGCAAGGTTTCGAGAAGGGCCGTGGTATAGGCGCCGATCGCGAAGAAGGCCGCATAGCCGAGATCGAGCAGCCCGGCATAGCCGACGACGATATTGAGGCCGAGGCCGAGGATGCCGTAGCTCAGGATGGTGATCGCGACATCGATCACATAGTCGCTTGCCGCGAGAGGAAGGACGACGGCACCGGCAGCGGCGGCGACCAGCAGCATCCGCGTCGTGGCGGCGCGGATGGCCGGATCGGTCGCCATGGCTACATCCGCTCCACGACGCGTTCCCCGAACAGCCCCGTCGGCTTGATGACGAGCACGCCGATGAGGACGAGGAACACGAAGACGTCGGTCCAGCGCGAGGAGATGTAGCCGGCGCCATAGGATTCCAGGAGCCCGATCAGCAGGCCCCCGGCCATCGCGCCCGGAATATTGCCGATGCCGCCCAGCACGGCGGCGGTGAAGGCGCGCAGACCGAGCAGGAAGCCCATGAAGAACGAGATCTGCGTGTAATAGAGGCCTTCCATCACGCCGGCCGCCGCGGCGAGGAAGGAGCCGACGAAGAAGGTGATCTGGATGATCCGCTCGACATCGATCCCCATCAGGCGCGCGGCATCCTGATCGACCGCGAGCGCACGCATCGCGGTGCCGATGAAGGTGCGTTGAACGAAGAGATAGAGCGCCACCATCAGAAGCAGGCTGATGATGAACATGACGGTCTGCGCGTAGCTCACCTGCACGCCGTCGATCGCGAAGCCGGCGCTGCTCAGCAGCGGCGGATAGGTGAGGAAGCCGGGTCCGTAGATCAGGAGAACCCCGTTCTCGAGCGCGAGCGAGACGCCGAGCGCGGTGATCAGGATCGAGAGTCGCGGGGCCGAAAGCAGAGGCTGATAGGCGACGCGGTCGATCAGCACGCCGAGCGCGCCGCTGCCGATGAGCGCCACGGCGAAGGCGACGAGAAGCGCGAGCGCCATCGGCAGATGCGTGCCCGCGAGCGTGATGAGCAAGGTCCAGCCGAGGAAGGCGCCGACCATGAAGATATCGCCATGGGCGAAATTGATCAGCCGGATGATGCCATAGACCATGGTATAGCCGAGGGCCACCAGCGCGTAGAAGGCGCCGATGGTCAGCCCCTCGACCGTGAACTGGAAGAACGCCTGCACCGAAGGCCGCTTCAGGGAAGACGCATCACGAGGCCAGCGCCTTCATGCCCCGCCGCCGCGTGCAAGGCAATCCGGCGGGGAATGCGAAGCGTCCAACCCGGCGAGTGTCCCGCGAAGGCTACTGCATCGACACCCACTGGCCCTGGGCATCGAGGCGCATATAGGGGGCGAACTGATCATTCTTCACGGTGATGACGATATAGACCGCGACCGAGCGATCGCCCTTCTCATTGAAGCTGATATTGCCGGTGATGCCCGGGTAATCACGGATCTGGGCAAGAGCCGCGTTGATCGCCTGAGGCGCGGTCGATTTCGCGTCCGCGATCGCCTTCGCGACCACGCCGATCGAGTCATATTCGTACGCCGAATAAGGTCCGGGCCCATGGCCGAATTTCTGCGTATAGTCATCGACGAAATCCTTGGCGCCGGAGAGGAACTGCGGCAGCGGCGCGGTGGTGATGAACATCCCGTTGGCGGCGGATCCGGCGGTCTTCAGCAGCGTCGGGTCCTGGTTGGAGTCGCCGCCCATGAAGACCGGCTTGAGGTTGAGCTGGCGTGATTCCTTCACCATCAGCCCGCCCTCGGCGAAGTAGCCGGTGAAGTAGATGACGTCGGGATTGAGCGCGGCGACGCGCGTGAGCACCGGCGAATAATCCATCTGGCCGGGCGTGATCGCGTTGTTATAGACGACGTCGACGCCATCCTTCTTGAGCGCGGCCACGGTGGCGACGGCCAGCCCCTTCGAATAGGTGGTGTTGTCGTTGATCACCGCCGCGCGCTTGGCATGCAGCACATTGGTCATGAAGCTCGCGGCGAACGGACCCTGCTCGTCATCGCGCCCGATCGTGCGGAAGGCGTCCTTGTAGCCCATCTCCGTGAGCTGTGGGTTGGTCGAGGCATCGAGCACATAAGGAATGTTGCGCCGGTGCAGGGTCGAGAGCTCGGGGAGGGCTGCGCCCGAGCAATAGCCGCCGGCGACCGCGACGACGCCACTGTCGATCAGCTTCTGGGCCGCCTGAACGGCGGTCTGCGCATCGCAGGCATCGTCCTCCGGCACGATCGCGAGCGGGCGGCCGAGGACACCGCCCTTGGCGTTGATCTGGTCGGCGGCGAGCTTGGCCGCGTTGACGATGTCGATGCCGGCACTCGCGTAGGCGCCGGAGAGCGGAGCCGGAACGCCGATCTTGATCGGCTCCGCGGCGCGCGCAGGCCCCGGCCCGCCGGTCAAGGTGCCAGTCAAGGTGATAGCGAGAGCGAAGGCCGCCAGGCCGGCCGCCCCCCGCATTCCGTTGAGACGCATTGCAAGCCCCCCTTTTTTACTATTCAGAACGCGTGTGGCTGGTATGCACGGCATCTTCGCAAGCTGTCAAACAGTTGCGTGATCCCACCGTTCCTTGCCGTTCCTCGGCAAGATCCGGGATCCCGGGCGTGTGGCTTAAAATCATACCACTCTAGCGGCGCAGGAGGTCGAGCGGCGCACGGGAGAGCGGCTCGGGCGCACCCGTGGTCACGATGTAGGTCCGGCCAAGCGTCATCGCCGTTTCCGTACGGCTGTCCATCAGGATCATGTGCAGGAACATCACCATGCCCGGCAGCAGGGGCTCGGCATTGCCGCGATAGAACATGGGCGGGTCCATCCAGCTCGGCGTGAACTTGGCGCCCAGGCTGTAGCCGCAGGCATTGAGCCGCGCTTCCGCCATGCCATGCGCGTCCATCACCCGGGCATGGGCGGCGAAGACGTCGCCCGCCATATGCCCCGGCCGCAGCACCGCTTCACAGGCGGCGAGGGCCTCGACGCAGGCCTCGTGCATCCGCTCATGCTCGCCGCGCGGTCGGCCGATGACGACCGTGCGCATGAGCGCGGCATGGTAGTGACGGAAGACCCCGGCAAATTCGAGGGTGAGCTGGTCAACCTCGGCAAGACGCCGGCGGCCGGAATGGTAGCGGCAGAGAAGCGCATCCCGGCCCGAGCCGATGATGAACTCGTTGGCCGGATAGTCGCCGCCGCCGGCAAAGATCGCGCCCTGCATCGCCGCCAGGATCGGCCCCTCGTCGGCGCCCGGCCCGATCTCGGCCAGCCCGGCGGCGAGGGCTTCGTCGGCAAGCGCTCCGGCCCGCCGCACATAGGCGAGCTCCGCCTCGGACTTGACCGCGCGCAGCCGGTCGATGAGCCCATCCGCCGTCTCCAGCCCGCAGAAGCCGGCGAGCGCTTCCTCCACCTTGCGCCCGTTCGCGTGGGTGAGCCCATAGCTCGCCGTCTCGATCCCGAGCCGGCTTCCCGCAAGCCCGAGATCCGCGAGCATCGCGCGGAGCTGCAGCGCCGGGTTCGCGCCCTCCTCGTCGGTCCAGATCCGGATATCGCGGATGATCGAGGTGTGCTCGGCCTGGCGGAGATCGGCCGAGCGGGTGATCAGCGCAAGCCTGCCATCGGCCCCGAGATAGAGGCACTGAAAGAAGCAGAAGCCGAAACTGTCATAGCCGGTGAGGTAGCACATGCTCTCCTGCTGGAAGATCAGCAGGCCGTCGAGCCCGCGCGCCGCCAACGAAGCGAGCGCCCTTTGCTTCCGTTCGGCGAATTCCTCGCTGCTGAAATGCAGGGCCATCCTCTTCCTCTCGTTCCTCTTATGCTGCCGGGACAGGCGAAGACCGGGCCGCTCTCATTCTTCTCCAAAATGGCCCTCTCCGAAATGGAGCAGGGTGCGGGCAAGGAATTCGATCCCCCAGGGAATGTCCGCCTCGTCGATATCGAAGCGCGGGGTATGGTGGCCCGAGGCAAGGTCCGAGCCGATGATGGCGTAGGCAGCCTTCCCTCCCCGCGCCTGCACGCGGCGCATGAAGTAGGTCGCGTCCTCGCTGCCGCCTGCCTGGTGCGGCCCGGTGCAGATCGCGATCCCGGGGATGGCGCTGACGGAGGAGGCGATCAGGCGCGCGAGCTCGGGATCGGAATTGGCGGTGGTGGTCCGGCCGACGGTTAGGATCTCGACCTCGACCTCTTGCATCGCCGCAGCCCCGTGCAGGATCGCCTCGGCCCGGTGGCGCATGTACTCGGCGATCTCCTCGCTCTCGCCGCGCACTTCCATCTGCAGGAAGGCATGGTCGGCGATCACGTTGCGCCCGGATCCGGCCGCGAGCGTCCCGACATTGATGCGCGAGCGGCCGGCATGATGGCGCGAGATGCCGTAGAGCGCCTGCACCGCCTCGGCGGCGGCGAGCAGCGCATTGCGCCCATGATCGGGCTGGCCGCCCGCATGCGCCGCCCGCCCGCGATAGGTGACGTCGAGCTTGATGCTGGCGAGATGGCCGTCCACCGCGGCGCAGGCGCTGCGGCTCGCGACCCCGGTGCCGACATGGATGGCGACGAAACGATCGACATCATCCACCACGCCGGCCTTGACCATGGGCGCCGCGCCGCGCCCGCCTTCCTCGGCCGGCTGGAAGAGGAATTTCACGGTGCCCTTGAGGCGGTCGCGAAGCCCGCTCAGCACTTCCGCCGCGCCAAGGCCGAGGGCCGTATGAACATCATGGCCACAGGCATGCATCACCCCCGGGTGGGCGGAGAGAAAGCCTTCGCGTGCGGGCAGATGGGCCTGGGTCGTGTCTTCGCGGATCGGCAGCGCATCCATATCGACGCGCAGCGCGACGACCGGTCCCGGCCATGCGCCGCGGAGGGTTCCCACCACGGCGGTATGGCCGCCGGCAAGCGCGGGAAGGAAAGCAGCCGGCGCGCCTTCGGCCTCCGCCCGGCGATAGCAGCGATCGAGCTCCTCCGCGTCGGGCAGGCCGACGCGGCTTTCCGAGTCCATGACCTCCCGCCCGAGCCCGACGGCGAGCCCGAGTTCCGTGAGCCGCGCCGCCACCAGGCTCGCAGTGCGGAACTCGGTCAGGCCCAGCTCCGGATGCCGGTGCAGGTCCCGCCGCAGCGCGACGGCGCGGCGGGCGGCTGCGGCGAGAAGATCCGCCGGGGGAACCAAGCTGGAAGCCAAGCTTGGAGCCAAGCTGGATGAGAAGACCATGCTCTGCCGTCCTTCGTCAGGAATCATTGCCGTTCGTCTTTGGGCAGTTCGTCTTTGGCGCCCCGGAGCACGGGGACGCGACAAGTTGCATCCCGCCAGTCGGCTCGTCTTCAGCTCATCTTCGGCACGGCTCCGGACCCAGATCAATTCCGGAAAAAGAGCAATTCCAGAAAAACGGGCGCTTTGGAAAGGCACGAGGTTCGCTTGACACCATGGCAGCGGACAATCCGGCCGCGGACAATTCACGAATCAACCCGTAACCTTCTATTTTTCCTGCGCTATTTTCCTCAAGTCCCGTCCGGCCATTCCATGCCCGCTTCCACCCGGTCGTTCGGGGCTGAATCAATACATTGTCATCACACTGCACAACAGCATCCAAGGCGGGATTCACAATCTCCTGACGATGCGCGATTTGCCCGGTTTCAGCGATGGTTTCGGCGACCATTGTCATTGATTGGTCGATTCTCGGAATCTTCTGCGAG
>JASHVY010000313.1 GCA_030044345.1 Acetobacteraceae bacterium
CGCAGCATCGACCGAGAGGATTTCGAGGCTGGCGGCAATCCCTTCGGCCTCCGGGCGGCTCGGGGCGATGAGAGCGGCCGGAAGGAGCCTGGCGAGCTTGCAGAGCGCCAGCGCCGCCGGAGCGGAGCCGGGCAGCGCCTCGCCCGGCGCAATCCCGTCTCTCAGGGAAGGCTCTCCGGCCGTCGGGTCTGCAAGCCTGAGAAGCAGCCCGGGATCGAGCAGCGCCTCGCCCAGGCGAAAACCGATCACGCCCGGCTCGCGCGCGGGCGGGCGTCCGAGAAGAGTGGCGGCCTGTGCTGACGCCAGCAGCAGAAGCGGCGGCCCGTCCGCGAGCGCGGCAAACTCGGCAAGCGCCTGGTTGGTCGCGGTTTCGACGGCAAGGACGACGAAGCGGCTCTCGCCCCTCAGAAGAACGGGCAGCCCGACCGAAAGATCGGCGGCAGCCCGGCGGACAGCATGAAACGCAGCCCCTGCCTCATCCCGCTCGCCGAGGGGAAGATCTGCGGACAGTGAGGGATCCGAACGAGGCCAGAAGCGCGTCATAAACCAACCATCACAAAGGAAGACTATGCCCGGGCCCCCTGCCGGGACGAACAGGGGGGATCCGGGCATGAGCAGGATATGGCGACTTGCCCCGGCTTGTCTTGCACCCGTTCACGAATTTGTGTGCTCTGTTAAGAGAGAAGAGACCGCTCCCCTGTAAGGGGGGCTTGCCACAGCGGTATCACTTTTTAACGAAAGGATGCTGCGTGGCCATCCGGGCCCGGGCTATCGGGTTCGAGGCAGAATAAGGAGCGGACGATGACGGGTGAACGCCCGATTCTGGTCGTCGACGATGATCGAGCCTTACGGGCCACATTGGCGGAGCAGCTTGCGGTGGACGGGGAGTTCACGGCGATCGAGGCCGCCACTCTCGCTGATGCCGAGGCGCTGCTCGGCAGGAACGACCCTCATTTCGATGCCCTGATCCTGGATCTCCGGCTGCCGGACGGAGACGGCCGCGATTTCTGCGCCCGGCTGCGCCGCCAGGGCGTCAAAATCCCCATCATCATGCTCACCGGCTCGGATCAGGAAGCCGATGTGGTGCAGGGCCTCGATTCCGGAGCCAACGACTATATCGCCAAGCCGTTCCGGCTGGCCGAGCTGCTGGCGCGGCTGCGCGCCCAGCTTCGCATCTTCGAGAACAGCGAGGATGCCGTCTTCGCGATCGGCCCCTACATCTTCCGCCCGGCGGCCAAGCTCTTGCAGGAGGCGGGCCAGAGCCGGCGCATCCGGCTGACCGAGAAGGAAACGGCCATTCTCAAGTTCCTCTATCGCTCCGGCAGCCGGCCGGTGGCGAGGCAGGTGCTGCTGAACGAGGTCTGGGGCTACAACGCGGCGGTGACGACGCATACGCTCGAGACGCACATCTACCGGCTGCGGCAGAAGATCGAGCCCGATCCGAGCCGCGCGCGACTCCTGATCACAGAAGGGGGCGGCTATCGGCTGAACCCGCAGGGCCTGCCACAAACCCCCGAGTCCAGCCCCGTCTGAGAGAAATCGGCTTTTTAGCCAACAGGCTTCAGGGCGTGCTCGTCGTCGGCGCCGGGCCAAGTGGCAGGGTGCCGAGAATCCCGGGCTGAGGCCCCGTTGTGCCGCTCGTGGGCGGCGCTGCCGGTGCGGGTGCGGGCGCGGGTGCGAGACCGGGGGCCGGATTGGGGGCCGCGGAAGGCGCCTTTGTGCCGGGGGCCTGAAGCGGCTGGGACTCAACCGGTGTCGGCGCGGCAGATTCCGAGACCAGCCATTCGCCGAGCGTGCGGCGGATCTGGTACTCGAGCTCGACATTCATGCTGTCCATCATCCGGCGCGTGAAGTCGTAGAGAGCTTGGCGCACCGTCACTCTCGAGCTGGCGGGCCAGGGCTCGGAGCGAGCGACGCGCGCCTCGGCCGATCCGGCCTTTGTATCGCCCTCGGAATAGATGTCGAGCCGCACGGCGAACGCGCCGTCCAGCTCCGCTCCCACCCGGGAGAGCGAGGCCTCCTCGATTACGAACACCGCCCTGCCGGAGGTTCCATAGGCGCCCAGGCGGTCTTCCGCCATCTGGCGGAGCGCCGCATCCGGGGTCTCGGGCGCGAGCGAGGTCAGGTCGTCGGGCCCGCCGCTCGGCTGCCAGTCATCCTCGATCGAGATCGAGCTCACCTTGAGCTTCAGTACCGGCAGATAATTGTAGCGCAGCGGCGGGAAGCTCGTGATTTCCGGTCCGCTCGTGCCGCAGCCGCTGAGAGCCAGGGCCAGGGCCAGCAAATTGCGGCGGGGCAGGCCGCGAACGGTCATGGGAAAAGGCTCCTCAGGGCGAACGACCCGATTCAGCGAACGCGGGGGCCAGCCTGACGTGCGGTCAGGCCAGGGTCAATCCGCGGCGCCCCGATCGGGAAATTCCGCGCGGAGAAAACGGAAATCGTGGTTGCAGAATTCGCAGGTCACGGTGATCGTCCCGTCGGTCACCATGTGGTCGAGGTCATCGGGCGCGAATCCGGCAAGCACGCCGGAGAGACGCTCGCGCGTGCAGCGGCATCCGTAAGCGAGCGCGCGCGGCCGATCGACCGTGATCCCTTCGCTGTGAAAGAGCCGATAGAGCAGCCTTTCGGGTGCAAGCCCGTCATCGAGCAGCTCGGAATCGGAGAGGGTGGACGAAAGCGCGACGGCCGTCCGCCAGGCATCCTCGCTCTCCGGGGTTTCCTCCGGCGCCTCCGCCCCGCCGATCTTCGGAATGCGTTCCAGAATGAACGCCCCCGCCCGCCACCCGGCTGGAAGCCGGGAGGCGGCCAGCCGGACCAGTCCCGCGAGCTGCACGCTCTCGCGGAAATAGGCGAGCGCCATCTCCTCGAAGCTCTCGCCGCTGATGGCGACGATCCCCTGATGCGGACGCGCCCCCGTCCGTGGATCGACCGTGAAGGCGAGATAGCCCTGCCCAAGAAGGGCGGAAGCGGGCGGTGCGGGGTCGGCGGCAAGCAGCGGACCAAGACGGTCAGGATCGGTCCGGGCATAGAAACGCAGCGCACCTTCATCGGTGCAATCGACCAGAAGGTGCGGAACCGGCCCGTCCCCCTTCACCTGAAGGCTGAAGGAGCCGCGAAACTTCAGCGATATGGCGAGCCCGGCCACGAGCGCCAGCGCCTGGCCGGCCAGCGAAGCGATGACGGGCGGGTGGCGATGGCGGGCAAGCAATGCCTCCGCGAGTGGGCCGAGCCGCACCAGCCTTCCCCGCACCCGGCAGCGCGGCAGGAAGAAGGGCAGGACGGCGCGCGGGACGACGATGTCCGGCACGTCGGGCCGCATTCGGTCGAGGAAGGCGGGAGGATCGGCCATCAGAGCACGGTACGGGAGATCAAGGGGCGAGAGATCAGGGGGGCGGCTTGGTTCGGTGTGCGGTTCAGGAGGCGAGACGAAGCCAGGGGGGCATCTGCGGGGTAAGGACAGCCTCGCCGCACAGGAGCGGCTCGGCAAGCGAATCGAGACGGAGCGAAGCGAGGCCGCGATCCTGCAGCCCTGAGCGCATCGTGCCGCGGACCATCCCGCCGCCGAGCACGGGTGTATCCCGCGGCGGCAGGGGACCCGCGACCGCAACCGGCAGGAGCCGCCGCTTGATGAGCCCGCGATAGCGGGTCCGTGCGGTCAATTCCTGGCCCATATAGCATCCCTTGGTCCATGAGACGCCGGCAAGCTCGTCGAATCCCGCCTCGAGCAGGAGAGTCCGTTCGGTCTCGAGGTCGCGCGAGCCGTCAGGCAGGCCGAGGGAAAGGCGGTGGAGATCCCATTCCTCGAAGCCGGCATTTTCGGCAAGCGTCGCGGGCGCAAGAAGGCGCCAGCCGGCCTCGCGCAGGCGCGGATCGGGCGCGGCGATCACGCCGGGGCCGATCTCCGGCTTCCCGCCCCACGCGGCGTAGACGCCGAACCGATCCGAAACGTCCTCGATCGCGACTTTCGCGCGCAGCCGGTAGCGCTGCAGACGGGCGGCGAGCATTGCGATCTGGGCGCGCTCGCAATCGAGCAGCAGCCGATCCTCTTCGGCAAGAATGAAGAAATCGGCGAGCCATTTGCCTTGCGGCGTGAGCAGGGCAGCCCAGACCGCATGACCCGGCCGGGCCTCGGCAACATCGTTGGAGACGAGGCCCTGGAGAAAGGCGATGCGGTCTTCGCCGGCGATGGCGAGAACCCCGCGTTCGGGCAGGCGCGCAAGACGGACCATGAGCAGGAATTGGGCCCTGGCGATGGTTGCGGCAAGACGTGCTAGAGCGGGCCTCTTCTGATCACCACGCTCGAGGGAAGGGCTGATGTGCGGGATTGCGGGCCTCATTCTGAATGCCGATGCTGCGCCGCCGGCGCCGGAGACGCTGGCGCGGCTCGCCCGTGCACTCGCCCATCGCGGCCCTGACGGCGCCGGACAGACCATGGTGGGGCGGATCGCCCTTCTCAGCACGCGGCTCGCCATCATCGACCTCGAAAGCGGTGATCAGCCGCTTTTCGCCGGATCGGCGTCGCTGGTGGCGAATGGCGAGATCTACAATTACCGCGAGCTGCGCGCAGCGATGTCCGAAGCTCATTTCGCGACCGAGAGCGATTGCGAGCCGCCGCTTCACCTTTGGCTGCGGGATGGCGCCGAGTACGCCAAGCCGTTGCGTGGCATGTACGCCATCGCGGTGCATGAGCGGGTGGGGCGTACCGTGACGCTCTCGCGCGATCCGTTCGGCATCAAGCCGCTCTACTTGGCTCAAATCCCGGACGGGCTCGCCTTTGCTTCCGAGCCCCAGGCGCTGCTCGAAGCGGGCCTCGTCGCGCGCACCATCCGCCCGGCAGCGCGCGAGGAGCTCTTGCAGATCCAGTTCGTCACCGGCACCGAGACGATCTTCCAGGGCATTCATCGCGTGCTGCCCGGGGAGACCCTCACCTGCGCCGACGGGCATGTGCTCGACCGGCGGCGCATCCAAGTGCTGCCCGAGGGCGGGCCGGAGGAGATCGACGAGGAGGCGGCGCTCACCCGCCTGGATGCCGCGCTGGCCGAGAGCGTGGAGCTGCATCTCAGAAGCGACGTGCCCTACGGCATCTTCCTCTCCGGTGGCATCGACAGCTCGGCGGTGCTCGGGATGATGCGGCGCCTGACCAACCAGGAGGTGC
>JASHVY010000314.1 GCA_030044345.1 Acetobacteraceae bacterium
AGGCCGATCGCTGATCTATCTCGCCGAATACGACGCGATGAACGCGCTGCTCGCCTACCTGACCGAGAATTGTTGTCAGGGCGATGCGGCAGCCTGCGGCACCGGCATTTGCGATTCCATCGCCCTCGTCCAAGCCAAGCCAAGGAGCACCCGCCAATGAAGCGCCTGCATGTGCATGTCTCGGTCGATGACCTGGCCGCCTCGGTGCGGTTCTACAGCGTGTTGTTCGCTGCGCAACCGACCGTCACCAAGACCGATTACGCCAAATGGATGCTCGATGATCCGCGCGTCAATTTCGCCATCTCGACACGCAGCAGCGAAGCCGGCCTCGATCACTTCGGCATTCAGGTAGAGACGCAGGACGAGCTGCGCGAGGTCTACGATCGGCTGAAACAAGCGGATCGCCCCGTGCTGGAAGAAGGTGCTGCGGTCTGTTGTTATGCCCAGTCCGAGAAATCCTGGATTGCCGACCCACAGGGTATCGCGTGGGAGACCTTCCTGACCACGGGCGAAAGCACCGTGTACGGCGATAGCATCGATCTTGGCCCGATCCGTATCACTGGCGGCAAGGCTCCCTCAAGCGCTTGCTGCTTAACCGAGGCATCGGAGGATTCGTGCTGCAGCCCAAAACAGGAGGCGGCGGCATGACGCGCACGCCTTTCAACGTTCTGTTTCTCTGTACCGGCAATTCCGCACGGAGCATCCTCGCGGAATCGATTCTAAACCACTTGGGGCAAGGCCGGTTCCGAGGCTACAGCGCGGGCAGCTATCCGGTGGGGACCGTTCATCCCCACGCGCTCGAGCTTCTGCGCTCCCTCGGCTTTCCGACCGAAGGGCTGCGCAGCAAGAGCTGGAACGAATTTGCGACGCCAGACGCGCCCGTGATGGATTTCGTATTCACAGTCTGCGATCAAGCCGCGGGTGAGGTGTGCCCGATCTGGCCCGGTCACCCTATCACCGCGCATTGGGGCCTGCCGGATCCGGTCGCCGTCCAGGGACCGGAAGTTGAAAAGTGGCAGGCGTTCCGAGACACGTTTCGTGCACTCGAGAACCGTGTCAGGTTGTTTATCGCCCTGCCTATCGCTTCGCTCGATCGCTTGTCGCTCAAACAGCGGGTCGATGCGATCGGTCGGATACGACCTGATGAGACCGAAGGTCGGGCGTCATGACCATCACCATCTATCACAATCCCGCCTGCGGAACATCGCGCAACGTGCTCGGCCTGATCCGCAACAGCGGTGGGGAGCCGATCATCGTCGAATATCTGAAAACTCCACCAAGCCGTGATGAGCTCAAAAGCCTGATCACACGCATGGGAATTTCGGTGCACGATCTGCTGCGGCGCAAGGGTACGCCTTATGACGAGCTGGGCCTCGATAACCCGACCCTGAGCGACGATGCTCTGCTCGACGCGATGATGGCTCACCCGGTCCTCATCAACCGGCCGATCGTGGTCACACCGCTCGGCGCAAAGCTCTGCCGGCCTTCCGAAACGGTGCTTGATATCCTGCCGCAGGCGCAGCGCGGAGCCTTCACCAAGGAAGATGGCGAGCCGGTCGCCGATGCCGCCGGCGATCGGGTAGCAAAGCCCGCGTCATGAGTCACGCGGCGAACGCAATGCCACGAAAAGCGCCCTCGATCGGGACTTTCGAGCGATATCTTACCCTGTGGGTTGCACTGTGCATCATCGCCGGCATCGCGTTCGGCCAAGCGGTGCCGGGCCTGTTCCATGCGCTCGGCGCAGCGACGATCGCACAAGTCAATCTGCCGGTCGCGATTCTGGTCTGGCTGATGATCGTGCCGATGCTGCTCAAGATCGACCTCGGCGCACTCGGCCAGGTCGGGCGTCACTGGCGTGGCATCGCCGCGACGGTGGGCGTCAATTGGCTGGTGAAGCCCTTCTCGATGGCACTGTTCGCCTGGCTGTTCATCGCCCATCTCTTCCGGCCGCTGCTGCCGGCGAGCCAGATTGACGCCTATATCGCCGGCCTGATCCTGCTGGCCGCCGCGCCCTGTACGGCCATGGTCTTCGTCTGGTCCAACCTGGTGGATGGCGAGCCGCATTTCACCCTGAGCCAGGTGGCGCTTAACGACGCGATCATGGTGATCGCCTTCGCACCACTCGTGGCGGTGCTGCTCGGCCTGTCCTCCATCACCGTGCCCTGGGAAACGCTGATTTTATCGGTTGCGCTCTACATCGTGGTGCCGGTCATCGTGGCTCAGCTTTGGCGGCGGGCGCTGCTCGGCCGGGGACAGGCAACACTCAGTCACGTACTGCGCGCTCTCGCGCCTTTGTCGTTGGCAGCGTTGCTGCTCACGCTGGTGCTGCTGTTCGGCCTGCAAGGGGAACAGATCATGCGCCAGCCCGCCGTCATTGCCATGCTGGCGGTACCGATCGTGATCCAGGTCTATTTCAATGCGGCTCTCGCCTACGGGCTCAACAGGCAGCTCGGCGTGGCCTGGTGCGTCGCCGGCCCGTCGGCCCTGATCGGTGCAAGCAATTTCTTTGAGCTTGCCGTCGCGACCGCCATTGCACTGTTCGGCTTTCAATCGGGTGCCGCACTTGCAACCGTGGTCGGCGTGCTGGTCGAGGTGCCGATCATGCTCTCGGTTGTGCATATCGTTCGGCGTTCGCGCGGATGGTATGAAAGGGGACAGGCAACCTTGTGAGCATCGACGTGCGTGTTCCATTGCGACGCGGCCTGATCGTCTCAACCCTCGGCATCACGCAAACGCTCGCGTGGGGATCGACCTATTACCTTCCCGCAATCTTTGCCGATCCGATCTCGGCTGAGCTGCATCTCTCCCGAGAATGGTTCTTCGGGATCTTCTCGGGCGCTTTGCTGCTCTCAGGATTGCTCGGCCCATTGGCCGGCCGCACGATCGATCGCCGCGGCGGTCGGGATGTGCTGGCAGCGACGAATATCGCGTTTGCGGCGGGCCTGGTGC
>JASHVY010000315.1 GCA_030044345.1 Acetobacteraceae bacterium
ACGCCGTAGGCATAATCCTTCGCGAAATCGCCCATCCCGCAATTCTGTACATGCACGTGCCGGCCGGGCTCGATCGGCGCGGTCGCGAAGCCGATCACCTGGCCGTAGCGGCGGATCGGTTCACCCACCGCGTGCGGCCGGACAGCGACCTTGTGTCCGGCCGGGATACGGTCCTGCGCAATGACGCCCGGCGCAACGGGCGCGCCAGGCAGCAGCGTCGTGCGGGCAATCACCACCCCGTCATCGGGATGGAGGCGAATCACGGGGGGCGGTGACATGGACGTACTCCCGTTTTTTAGGCCCTGCTTTTTTTTAGGCTCTGCCTCCGGCAGCCTGGCGGACGGCGGCAACCGCGCTTTGGGCGGCACGAAACATCAGCCCGCTGTCATTGGCAATGGTCACAAAGCGAAAGCCCATTCCGATCATGCGTGCGGCATAGGCCGGGGTGGCATTGTGCACGCCCGGCGCGATGCCGCGCCTGCTGGTTTCGGCGACCAGCCGCTCGTAGATCTTGAGGACCTCCGGCTCCTCACGGTCGAGCTTCGGTTCGAGCCCGAGCGAGAAACCGAGATCGCTCGGGCCGATATAGATGCCGTTGATGCCGGGCACGTCGAGAATCTCTTCGATATTGTCGAGCGCTTCCTGCGTCTCGATCATCGGGATGCAGAGAACTTCCTCGTTGGCGGTCTTCACGTACGCGCCACCCTCGCCATAGATGCCGGCGCGGATCGCGCCGTTGCTGCGCGCGCCCATCGGCGGATAGCGGCAGGCGGCGACGAAAGCCTCGGCCTGGGCGCGGGTGTTGATCATCGGGCAGATCACGCCCATCGCCCCGCCATCGAGCACCTTGCCGATAATGCCGGGCTCGTTCCATGGCACGCGCACGAGCGGTGTGATCGGGCGGCTCTGGAATCCCTGAAAACAGGCCACCATCGAATGGTAATCCTGCACGCCGTGCTGGATATCGACGGTCAGGCTGTCCCAGCCGGCCTGGGACATCACTTCGGCGGCGAAACCGGAGGGGATGGCAAGCCAGCCATTGATCACCGCCTTGCCTTCCGCCCAGAGCTGCTTCACCCGGTTCGCCATTCTAATTCTTCTCCTTGCACGATCTCGGGCTTGCGAGAGCGGGAGGCAATTGTCCCCGCTCACGGATCCCACTCTAGCCCTTTGTTTTCCCGCGTGATTCACGTCTTCGGCGGGTCCACCTTCGGCGATCACGCTATAGGCCGGGGTTCCCAAGGGGTCAACGCGCGCTGGTCATGACGCTGCCGTGACGGGAGCGGGAAGTGCTGCGGGCGCGGCGAGCGGGCCGATGATCGCCTGGATCTCCGCCGCGGTCATCGTTTCTTTTGCGAGCAGCACGCGCGCAGCCTCACGCAAGCCCTTCTCGTTCGTAACCAGAATGGCACGGGCGCGCGCATAGGCTCCGTCGACGAGACTGCGCACCGCGTCGTCGATCGCCGAAGCCGTCTCCTCGCCGTACTGGCGCGGCTGGAAATCCATCCCTTCCGGCCCTTGCAGAAACCGCGAGCGCTGCTGCTCGTACGTGACCTGGCCGAGCCGCGGGTCCATGCCGAAGCGCGTCACCATGCTGCGGGCGATATCGGTCGCCTTGGCAAGATCGTCGGCCGCACCCGTGGAAATCTCGCCGAAGATCACGCTCTCCGCGGCACGGCCGCCGAGCAGCACGGCCATGCGGTTGAGCAGCTCGCTCTGCTCCATCAGGAAACGATCCTCGAGCGGGCGCTGGATCGTGTAGCCGAGCGCGCCCATGCCGCGCGGAATGATCGAGACCTTTTGCACCGGATCGGTGCCGGGCAGCCCCATCGCCACCATCGCGTGCCCCATTTCGTGATGCGCGACGACATTGCGCTCATGCGCATTGAGCAGGCGGTTGCGCTTCTCGAGCCCGGCAATGATGCGCTCGACCGCCT
The DNA here is from genome assembly GCA_030044345.1 of Acetobacteraceae bacterium. Classification (GTDB taxonomy): domain Bacteria; phylum Pseudomonadota; class Alphaproteobacteria; order Acetobacterales; family Acetobacteraceae; genus JAKAWQ01. The sequence goes on from JASHVY010000315.1 coordinate 1,938, forward strand.
GCTCGAAATCGCTGAACGTGACCTCCTCGGCATTGCGGCGGGTGGCGAGCAGAGCCGCCTCATTGACGAGATTGGCGAGATCGGCGCCGGTGAATCCGGGCGTAAGTGCCGCGATCTGCTCGATCGACACGCCCGGGGCGAGATGAACCTTGTGGATATGGATATTGAGGATGTCGATGCGCCCCTTCTTGTCCGGCCGGTCCACCAGCACCTGGCGGTCGAAGCGGCCGGCGCGCAACAAGGCGGGATCGAGAATCTCCGGGCGATTGGTGGCGCCGAGCAGAACGACGCCGGTCGAAGGATCGAACCCGTCGAGCTCGGCGAGAAGCTGATTGAGCGTCTGCTCCTTTTCGTCATGTCCACCGCCGCCCAGGAAGCTCGAGCGGGAGCGGCCGAGCGCATCGAGCTCGTCGATGAAGATGATCGCAGGGGCCTGCTCGCGCGCCTGCTTGAAGAGATCGCGCACACGCGCCGCCCCCACGCCCACGAACATCTCGACGAATTCCGAGCCGCTGATGGAGAAGAACGGCACGCCCGCCTCGCCCGCGACCGCGCGGGCAAGCAGCGTCTTGCCGGTGCCCGGCGGGCCGACGAGCAGGATGCCCTTCGGGATATGCGCGCCGAGCCGGCCATAGCGCTTCGGGTCGCGGAGGAAGGCGACGATTTCCTGAAGCTCCGCCTTCGCTTCATCGACGCCGGCGACATCGGAGAAACGCACCGGCACCTCGTTTTCGGCATAGATCTTCGCCCGGCTGCGGCCGACCGCGAAGAGCCCGCCCATGCCGCCGGTGGCCGCCGGGCGGACCAGGAACATCCAGAGCAGGATGAAGAGGAGCGCCGGCATGAACCAGGCGAGCACGGTGGCGAAAATGCCGGGCGAAGGCGCGCCCGAGAAGGTGATGCCGGATTTCTCCAGGCTGGCGGCGAGCGCGGGATCGACACGCTCGGTCTCGAACCCGGTCGGCTGGCCCTTCTCCGGGGCGACGTAGCTGCCGGTGATCTCGTTCGGGCCGATGGTCAGGTCCTTGACCTTGTGATCCTGCACCAGGCCGAGGAATTCGCTGTAGGAAACGGTCTTTACCTGGCTCGGCTGGCTGAGGAACTGCTCGATCGCGAGCACGGCCAGGAAGGCAAGAATGAAATACCAGAAATGAACATGGTGTTCGCGTTTCATCTGCATCGAAGAGGGTTCCCTTCGCGGCCTTGTTACGAGATCGTGAGCACCGCCGCCCCCTCTATCCGCCCGGCGGCGAGATCGGCAAGGGCGTCGTTCGCGGCGGCAAGCGGGTAGGGCACCGTCTCGGTCCGCACCGGAACCTTCGGCACCAGCGCCAGGAACTCCTCGGCATCCTTGCGCGTGAGGTTGGCGACCGAGCGCAGGATGCGCTCTTCCCACAGCAGCGCATAGGGAAAGGAGGGGATGTCCGACATATGGATGCCGGCGCAGACGATGACGGCGCCGGGAGCGCTGGCAGCCAGCGCGGCGGGCACGAGATTGCCCACGGGCGCGAAGATCAGCGCCGCGTCGAGCTTCTCGGGCGGGGCTTCGTCCGAGCCGCCGGCCCAGGCGGCGCCCAGGCTGCGGGCAAAATCCTGGCCCGCCTTGTCGCCCGGCTTGGTGAAGGCGAAGACGGTGCGGCCCTGCCAGACCGCCACCTGGGCAATGATGTGGGCCGCGGCGCCGAAGCCGTAGAGACCGAGCCGCTTGCCGGGCCCGGCCATGCGGAGCGCCCGATAGCCGATCAGCCCGGCGCACAGAAGGGGCGCGGCCTCCTGGTCCGTGTAGCCTTCGGGCAGCGGGAAACAATAGCGCGCATCGGCCACGCAGCACTCGGCATAGCCGCCGTCGATCTGGTATCCGGTGAAGCGGGCGTTGGGGCAAAGATTCTCCTGCCCGGCGCGGCACCAGGCGCAGGTGCCGCAGGTGTAGCCGAGCCAGGGCACGCCGACGCGCGCGCCGAGAGGGAAGCGTTCGACGCCCGGGCCGAGGGCGGCGACATGGCCGACGATTTCATGGCCGGGGACGAGCGGCAGCTTCGAGTGCGCGAGATCGCCCTCGAAGACATGAAGGTCTGTCCGGCAGACCCCGCAGGCATGAACCCGGATGAGGATCTGGCCGGGGCCGGGGGTGGGATCCGGCAGCGCCTCGGCCACCAGCTTCTCCCGCGCGTGGCGCAGCACCATGGCCCGCATGGGGCGATCTCCTTTCCCGGCCTGCCTGCGATCATAGACCGTGCGCCCGCCCCCGATATGGGGTTGCGGGGCCGGCGAGCCCCTCGCATGTTGAGGGCGAGAGGAAAACAAGAATGCCTGAAGATGGAATGAGGGGGCGTCCGGTCGATCTTGCGGTCGAAGAAGCCCGGCGCATGTTCGGTGACCGGCTCAGCACCAACCCGAGCCT
>JASHVY010000316.1 GCA_030044345.1 Acetobacteraceae bacterium
GTAGCATTCCCAAATAGGCTCTAAGCCAACGCATCCATCCTTGATTGGGCGATGATCTCTGCGAGCAGATCCGGCGCGCCGAACGCGCCGGATTTCGAGATCACCTCCGTCCCGTCCCAGGCCCCACCCATAAGTCGTGAGCGGGGAATCCCGGGGGCAAACTCCGCCGTCACCTCCAGCGCCCGCGCGCCGAGAAAGGCGCAGACGGCGCGCAGCGTCTCTCCGCCGCAAACGAACAGCGTGCCCGGTGGGCCAAGGTTCTTCAAAATTTCACCGAAGAGCGCGCCGATCCGCTCCGCCGCCGAGCGGCGCCCGGTCTGCGCTGGAAGGGAAGCGGTGATGATCAGCGCCCGGTCCTGTTCGAGACGGCGGATGATCCCCTCGCGCATCTCCGGTCCGGGGTCGCCGATGGGCAGATGCCACGAAGCGGCGTTCCGCAATTGCCCGAGCGAAACCGGATGATCGGTGCCGACGAGGGCCAGCAGCGGTGAGCGTATCCCACGTTCGACCGGCGGCGGCGCGCCCGCCAGCGAAGCCGCGAGCCCGGCTGTGCCGCACCACAGCACGCGGCCCGGCAGGGCTCGTCCGGCGCTGACGATGCGGGAAAGATCCTCCCCGGTCTCGGCGTCCCATAGGCTCACCCCGCGCGGCGCGGCCGCGCCCGGCTGCATCACGGAAACCGCACACCCTTGCGTTGCGAGCAAGGACGCGAGATCCGACCTGAGGATCTGCCAGGAATCTTCGCCCGCCGAGCGCCACATCTGCCGCCCGCCACGGGTGATGCGGGATTGCGCGGGGAAAGCCGGGGCAATGATTGCGTGATCGAAACCCCCGGCTTCGCGGCAGGCCCGGATGGCTTCCGCCGGGCATCCTCGCAGCAGGCTGTCGAGCTTGAGGTAGCCGAGATCCGCATCGCGCAGCCTGCGGGCAAGGAGACGCATCCGTGCCTCCGCCTCGGCCGGCAGCAGCTCGCGCGTGCCTGCGTCCATGGCGAGACTGTCCTCGGCGGGCAGCGGGGCTTCTTCGCTCCATATTACGGGAAGCCGGCCGGAGAGCGGCAGGAATTGGATGGCGCTGTCGAGCGCCCCCGTCAGATCGTCGGCGAGCAGGCGCAGCTTCATGACGCTCCCTGTTCCAGCAAGGCAGTCGCGGCCGATTGCACGCCGTCACCTCGTTTCCCGCCACATTGATCTACAACATAGGCCCGCTGACCGAACACGCTCATGCTTCATTTGTCGGGCTGAAGCGGGCTATGGTCGCACGCTCAGCCAAGGAGGGAGAGAATGACCGATCGCGACACGCTCCACCCCACCGAAGGCCCGCTCTCGCCTGACATGCTGAGGCTGATCGATGCCTATTGGCGGGCGGCGAATTATCTCTCGATCGGACAGATCTATCTCATGGACAATCCGCTGCTGCGTGAGCCGCTCCGGAAGGAGCACATCAAGCCGCGGCTGCTCGGCCATTGGGGAACGACGCCGGGCCTCAATTTTCTCTATGCGCACATCAATCGTCTCATCAAGGCGCGCGACCTCGATGCGATCTTCATCACCGGGCCCGGCCATGGCGGGCCGGGTCTGATCGCCAACACCTATCTCGAAGGCACATACAGCGAGATCTATCCGCAGATCCCCGCGAACGAGGAGGGGATGAAGCGGCTCTTCACGCAATTCTCCTTCCCTGGCGGCGTGCCGAGCCATGTCGCACCGGAGACGCCGGGATCGATCCACGAAGGCGGAGAGCTCGGCTACTCGCTCCTGCATGCCCATGGCGCCGTGTTCGACAACCCGGATCTTCTCGCCTTCTGCGTCATCGGCGATGGCGAGGCGGAGACCGGCGCGCTCGCCGCGAGCTGGCATTCCAACAAATTCCTCAACCCGGTGCGGGATGGCGCGGTCCTGCCGATCCTTCATCTCAACGGCTACAAGATCGCCAATCCCACGGTCCTCGCGCGGATCAGCGAGGAGGAGCTGACCCATCTTCTGCAGGGCTATGGCTACAAGCCCCATTTCGTCTCCGGCCACGAGCCCGCGATCATGCACCAGCTCATGGCCGGCACGCTCGATCAGGTGATCGCGGATATCCGTGCCATCCAGGAGAGCGCTCGCGCCACGGGCTTCAAGCAGCGTCCGGCCTGGCCGATGATCGTGTTCCGTTCGCCCAAGGGATGGACCGGCCCGCGCGAGGTCGATGGCAAGCCGGTCGAAGGCACGTTCCGCGCCCACCAGGTTCCGCTCGGCGAGGTGCGAACCAAACCCGAGCATCTTCGCATGCTCGAGGAATGGATGCGGAGCTACCACCCCGAGCAGCTTTTTGATGAAGCGGGCACGATCCGCGCCGAAATCGCCGCGCTCGCTCCTGCGGGCGAGCGGCGAATGGGGGCCAATCCGCACGCCAATGGCGGCCTGCTCCTCAAGGACCTCTCGCTTCCCGATTTCCGTGATTATGCCGTCAATGTTCCCGAACCCGGAACCATCGAGGCCGAGGCCACGCGGGTTGCGGGCGGGTTCCTGCGCGATGTCATGCGGCGGAACGGAGAGGCACAGAACTTCCGTGTCATGGGCCCCGACGAGACCGCCTCGAACCGGCTGGATGCCCTGTTCGAGGTCACGAACCGCGTTTCCACGGCCGAGATCGAGCCCAATGACGACCATATCGCGCCTGACGGCCGGGTCATGGAGGTGTTGAGCGAGCATCTCTGCCAGGGCTGGCTCGAAGGCTATCTGCTGACCGGCCGGCATGGCTTCTTCTCATGCTACGAGGCCTTCATCCACATCGTCGATTCGATGTTCAATCAGCATGCCAAGTGGCTGAAGGTGACGCGGACGATCCCCTGGCGGCGGCCGGTCGCCTCACTCAATTACCTTCTGACGAGCCATGTCTGGCGGCAGGACCATAACGGGTTCAGCCATCAGGACCCCGGCTTCCTCGATCATGTCGCCAACAAGAAAGCGGATGTCGTGCGCATCTATCTGCCGCCCGACGCGAACACGCTGCTCTCGGTCGTCGATCATTGCCTGCGCAGCCGCGACTATGTGAACGTGATCGTTGCCGGCAAGCAGCCGGAGCTGCAATGGCTCAATATGGAGGAAGCGGCCCGGCATTGCGCCGCGGGTCTCGGCATCTGGACCTGGGCCAGCAATGATGAGGGCGTGGAGCCGGACATCGTCATGGCCTGCGCCGGCGATGTGCCCACGCTCGAGACGCTCGCCGCCGTCGATCTTCTGCGCGCCCACGTGCCGGATCTGCGCATCCGCGTCGTCAATGTGGTCGATCTCATGGCGCTCCAGCCGCCGAGCGTGCATCCGCACGGCATTCCCGATCCGCTGTTCGATTCGATCTTCACACCCGAGAAGCCGGTGGTCTTCGCCTTCCACGGCTATCCTACACTCATCCATCGGCTGATCTACCGCCGCAGCATGCCGGAGCGTTTCCACGTCCACGGCTATCGCGAGGAAGGCACGACGACGACCCCGTTCGACATGACGGTGCTCAACCAGCTCGACCGGTTCCATCTCGCCGCCGACGTGATCGAGCGCATCCCGCGCCTCGTCGGCATCACCGCCCACGCGCGGCAATCCATCCGTGACAAGCTGCTCGATCACCAGCGCTATGTGCGCCACTACGGGGAGGATATGCCCGAGATCCGGAACTGGCGCTGGAGGGGGCGGCAGAGTGGATCTCAATCGTAACGAGATGCCGTGGCACGGACGGATTTTTCAGGTCGGCTCGATGAAGGTGAGGGGCTCCCGAGTGAGAGCGGGGCGGGCGAAAAGCAGCGCGACACCCACTGCCAGATAGACGATCACCACATAGGGCCAGAGATTGCCGGGATAGGAAGGCACCGGATAGACGGAGTTATAGAGCGGCCAGAGCAGAATGATCGTGCCCGCGACACCGAATGCAACCCCGAGCGATCTCTGTGTGAGCCTGGCCTCCACTGCTTCCGCGCCGGTCACCGCCATGTAGACGAGGATCAGCGACAGCGTGCCGATGGTGCCCATATCGCCATAATAGTTGCCCGCGCCGACGAACGGTGCCCAGAGGGCGACCCCCGCGATCATCAGGATGCCGAGGCTCAGCACCGCGGCCCCGGGCGTGCCGTGCTCGGGATGCGCCACCCCAAGCACCGGCACGAGTCCTGCGCGACTGAGCGCGAACAGCATGCGCGCCGCGGCGCTGAGGCAGCCGAGCACGCAGGAGAAGGCTGATATCGCCGCGGCGAGATCGAGCAGCGTTGCGAAGCCGCGCGAGCCGAATTTCAGCGCGAGCGTATTGAGCGGCGCGCTGTCCGCTGCCAGCGCCTTCATATTCCCGAGCCCGAAGCCCATCACCTGCACATAGGAAGCGAAGATGTAGAAGATCCCGGCCAGGATCACGGTCCCGAAAACCGCGATCGGCACCGCCCGGTGCGGATCCCCGGTTTCCTCGCCCAAGGTCGCAGCGCCTTCGAATCCGGCGAAGGAAAGCACCGCGAACACCATCGCGTAGCCGATGCCGGACCATCCGAAATGGGCATCCGGCATCAGGGGCGCGGCCGAGAGCCCGCCTTTCGCGCCCACGGCCGCGAGCACGGTCACGCCGAGCACGATGATCGCGAGCACGGACACCGCCTCCAGGGCCAGCATCAGCCGCGCCGCGAGACGCATGTTACGATAGGCAAACAGAATCGCGATCAGGACCGCGGCGATGCCGACCCAGACCCACAGGCTCGGGATCTCGATCTTGCCATTCTCCAAGGCTGCGTCGATGAAATTCCCGACCAGGACGGCGGTGCCGCTGCCATAGACGAGATAGGTGAGCAACAGGGCCCAGCCGGTGACGAACCCCGCCCGCGCGCCGAACTGCCGGGTGATATAGGCGTAGGCCGAGCCCGCATGCGCCACGCGCTGCGCGAAAGCGACGAAGGAAAGCCCGACGATTGCCAGTGCCACCGTGCCGATGGCGAAGGCAAGCGGCGCCGCAGCGCCGGCCGCCCCCACCGCCAACGTCACGTTGAAGGCCATCGCCATGGTCGGCGCGATGATCGAGAGCGAAAGGCCGACGGCCTCGATCAGACCCAGATTGCGGCGCAGCGCCATGACGGTTTCCCCTGCGTTTCAAATATCTCAGGCGGCAAGTTTATATCACCTTCGTAAGAGAAGGGATGGAAAGTACCCTAACCTCAAGCGTGTGCGTGCAGCGCACGGCCGTCCTTGAGAGCGGGCAGCAGCGGCAACAGGACCGAGAGATCCCGTTCGGCCACACAGGCGAGGTAGCGTTCGGCGCGTCCGCCCGGAGCGGGCAGCCCATCCGG